>NZ_JBIUCG010000027.1:0-141529 GCF_044548645.1 Nocardia sp. NPDC051929
GGTTCCTAGACAGCTCCACTTCACAGCCGGAGGCCTTCACCTGTCAGCCGGACTCACCACAGTGAGTAGGCCGGACAACCTCCCTGGACATCACAACTAGCCGCTTCCCGCACCGGGCAGACGCACGGTGAATGCGGTGTGGCCGGGTTCGCTGGCCACCGAGATGTCACCGCCGTGCGCCTTGACGACCGCCGCGACGATCGCCAGACCGAGGCCGGTGCTGCCCGCCCGCCGGGAGCGCGACGAGTCGCCGCGCGCGAAACGCTGGAACACCGTCGGCTGCAAGGTTTCCGGGATTCCGGGTCCATCGTCGGTCACCCGCAGCACGGCTCCTCCGTCGCCGTGGAATTCCAGCGAGGTGAGCACCGTTGTGCCAGGGCCGGTGTGGACCCGCGCGTTGGTCAGCAGGTTCGCCAGCACCTGATGCAGCCGGGCCGCGTCACCGGTGGTCACCACCGGCTCGTCGGGCAGCTCCAGATCCCAGTGATGTTCTGGCCCCGCGATGTGCGCGTCGCTCACCGCGTCCACCGTGAGCTGGGTCAGATCCACCGGTTCGTGTTCGAGCCCGCGCCCGGAATCCAGCCGGGCCAGCAGCAGCATGTCCTCGACCAGACCCGTCATCCGCCGGGACTCGGACTCCACCCGGGCCATCGCATTGGCCACCTCGCCGGGCACCTCGGCTCGTTTGCGTTGCGCCAGTTCGGCATAGCCGCGGATGGCGGCCAGCGGGGTGCGCAGCTCGTGGCTGGCGTCGGCGAGGAATTGCCGGACCCGGGTCTCGCTGTCGTGGCGTGCCGACAACGCACCCGTGATGTGATCGAGCATCCGGTTGACCGCCGCGCCGAGCTGTCCGACCTCGGTGCGCGGATCGGCGTCCGCGACCGGAACCCGGACGGGCACTACCACCTCGCCGCGCCGCAGTTCGAGTCCGGCCACCCGCGCGGCCGTCGCCGCGACCCGATCCAGCGGCGCGAGAGCGTGCCGGATGAGCCAGATGCCGACCAGTGTCGCGACGATCGAGACGACCGCCGTGACGATCGCCAAGATCAACAGAACACGCAACAGCGTCGCGTCGACGGCGGTCAACGGCAGGCCGGTGACGACGATGTCGCCCGACCAGGTGGTGTCCGCGACCACTCGATACCGGCCTTGGCCGCGGAGATCGACGTCGACCGGCTTCCCGTTGGCCGCCACCGCGGCGAGCTGCTCTTGCGCGGCCCGCGACAACGCTTCTTGAGTGCCGTCGGCCGCGTTGCGGCCCGCCTTGGCGACGTTACCTTCGTGGACGATGGCGCCGATCATGTCGGGCTGGATACCGCGCCGGTTGAGGAAGTCGGGTCCCGGGCCGTTGTTCGGCGGCGGTGGCGGGGGTGGAGGCAGCGGCGGCGGCTGCTCACCGCTGGGGCGGGGGCCCAGGCTCGGGCCACCGCCGACCTCGCCGAGCGAACGCTTCTGCACATCGATCAGTTCGGTGTCGAGTTGGTGTACCAGGAACTGGCGCAGCGCGAATTCGGTCGCGGCGCCGATACCGACGACCACGATCACCAGTAACAGCACCTGCCCGACCAACAGCCGTGCCCGCAGCGACCAGCGCCGTGGCATCAGCACCCGGCGCGCCGCCTCAGCCTGCGGGCTTGAGGACATACCCGGCACCGCGCAGGGTGTGGATCATCGGCGCGCGTCCACTATCGATCTTCTTCCGCAAGTAGGAGACATACAGCTCGACTATGTTGGACCGGCCGCCGAAGTCGTAACTCCACACCCGATCCAAGATCTGTGCCTTGCTCAGTACCCGTTTCGGGTTGCGCATGAAGAACCGGAGCAATTCGAACTCGGTGGAGGTCAAGACGATCACATCGCCCGCTCGGGTGACCTCGTGACTGTCTTCGTCCAGCACGAGATCACCGACCACCAGCTGCGCGTCACTGTTCTCGGTGGCGACGCCGGTTCGGCGCAGGAGCGAGCGCAGCCGCAGCACCACCTCCTCGATGCTGAAGGGCTTGGTGACGTAGTCGTCGCCGCCCGCGGTCAGCCCGGCGATGCGGTCCTCGACCGAGTCCTTGGCGGTCAGCAAGAGCACCGGCAGGTCCGGATATTGTGCGCGTAGTTTGCCCAGCACCTCCAGCCCGGTCATGTCCGGCAGCATCACATCGAGCACAACCACATCGGGGCGGGCCCCGCGGGTCTTGGCGACGGCGGTCCGGCCGTCACCCGCGGTAGTGACCTCCCATCCCTCGTAGCGCAACGCCATCGACATCATCTCGGCCAGAACGGGCTCGTCGTCGACCACGAGCACGGTGATCGGGCTGCCGTCGGCGCGGCGCATGACAATTCGTTCGGCCGGCCCGTTCCCGGTGGTCGTCGCGGACATCGTTTCACCATGGCGAGTAACGCTTGGGGTCCGCTGTGGTGCGGCTATGTGTTTGCTGTGAGGGTGCGACCAGCGGAAACGGGCTCGCGCGGCGGAGGTGCGGGTATGCGAAGCCGGTCGGTTCACAGCTGGCACATAGCTTCCGCCAACGAGGGACAAATGTTGAGACTCAACGATTCTCGCGTCGGCCGCAGAGCAGTGGCCGACGGTTTCGGACCTGATCCGACAACAGGAGGAACGCAGATGAGTTTCACATCGAAGCTGGCAATGAGCGCCGTGGCCGGTGCGCTCGCGCTCGGCGCCCTCGGCATCGGAGCCGGTGTGGCCGGCGCTGATGCGCCCCAGGGCCAGGGACCGGTGCCCGGACAACAGTGCCCGCCTCCCGGCGATCACCAGGGTCCTCCGCCCGGTGATCACCAGGGCCCGCCTCCTGGCGATCACCAGGGTCCTCCGCCCGGTGATCACCAGGGCCCGCCGCCCGGTGACCGTCAGGGTCCTCCGCCCGGTGATCACCCGGACGGCCCGCCGCCGCAGTGCCAGCCCGGACAGTGATCCGCTGCACCTCACAACACATGAGCTGAACAACTGAACAGATCGAGCGCGGCGGCGGACCGAACGTCCACCGCCGCGCTCGCGGTCCACTGTGGCGTTCGCCTGCCCGGGACGAATGCGGCTCGGTGCACACCTGGTGGAGCAGTGCGTCCCGATCGCGGTGCACCGATGAGCGGGCAGAAGATCGCGGGTGCCGATCAGCGATGGTCATTCGAATGTTCAGCCGTTTGATCACATCGACTGCCAGGGCCTCTCGATTCGGCGGATAATCCTGCTGTGGGTTGGCATTGGGGGGTTGATGACCGCAAGCAGAGACGATGAGGCCGGTCGCGAGCCGGGTGGGACTCGCTCGGATCTGTCGGGCAGCGCCGGCGATGTGGTGCAGGCCCGAGACATCGCCGGTGGGATTCACTTTCATCCTCCTGGCCGAAGCGCGGGCGGTGAGACTGTGCCCGTTCCCGCCCAGTTGCCGGCGGATGTCCGCGGTTTCGTCAACCGACTCGGAGACATCGAGCAGCTGGACGGCCTGCTCGAGAATGGCTCAGAGAGGATTGGATCAGCCCGGGTGTGTGTGCTGACCGGGACTGCGGGGGTGGGGAAGACCTCGCTTGCCGTGCACTGGGGGCATCGAGTCCGGGGCCGGTTTCCCGACGGTCAACTGTATGTCAACCTCCGCGGATACGACCCTGGTGAACCGATCACCGCCGGCCAAGCGTTGGAACGATTTCTGACCGCATTGGGAGTTGCCCCGGCGGCGTTGCCACCGGATCTGGAGACGCGGAGCGCGTTGTTTCGCTCGCTGCTCGCGCAACGCCGGGTGCTGATCGTTCTCGACAATGCGGCCACGGTCACACAGGTTCGTCCCCTGCTTCCCGGTGCCGGGCGCTGTCTGGTCTTGGTTACCAGCCGTTCCCGGCTCTCGGGCCTGGTCGCCCGCGACGGCGCGCATCGACTGACCCTCGACCTTTTCGACGAATCCGCGGCCGTCGCACTCCTGTACGAGACCGTCGATGGATATCGTTCCGGCGATACCGAACAGGACATCGCCGAACTCGCCCAGCTGTGTGCCCGGCTGCCGCTGGCGCTGCGGATCGCCGCCGAGCGCGCGGCGGTGCGACCGCATATGCCGATGGGTGAACTGATCGGCAACCTTCGAGACGAGTCACATCTATGGTCCGCGCTGTCGGCCGAGGATGACGATGAGGCCGACGCGGTGCGGACGGTATTCGCCTGGTCGTATCGAGCATTGCCTGCCGAGGTCGCGCGCATGTTCCGGCTGCTCGGATTGCATCCCAGTCCAGAATTCTCGGTCCATGCCGCGGCGGCCATTGCCGCTGTCCCTGTCGCCGAGGCGAGCCGGCTCTTGGACGTACTTGTCGGAGCGCACCTACTCGATCAAATCGGCCACGACCGTTACCAGTGCCATGACCTTTTGCGCGCCTATGCAGTAGACCAGGTCGGGCACGAGGACACCACCGAGGGCCGTGACGCCGCCATCGAGCGAGTCCTGGCATGGTACGTGCACACGATCGCGAACTGCTTGACCAATCTACCGATCCGCCTCGTCGAACCGATTCAGGATATCCACCCCGACGCGCCGCCGGACAGTGTTCAACCGTTGGTATTCACAGACTCCGGCGTGGCGTCGGCCTGGTTCGATGCCGAACGCGCCAATTTCGTTGCTTGTGTGCGACTGGCCGTCAAGAGCGGCAAGAATCGAACGGCCTGGCAGATCCCGATCTTGCTTCATCGGCTGTTCCCTGTGATCAACGCCTTCGACGACTGGTTGCTCACCACGGAACTCGGGCTCGAAGGCGCGCGACGGCTGAACGACAGCGCGGCCGAAGCGCTACTTTTGGAGTCGTTGAGTATGGCGTATCGGCAGAGTCATCATCTGGACGAAGCCGAAGCGACGGGCCGGTCAGCGCTCGAGCTGTTCCGGCAGATCGGCCATCACCGGGGCGAAGCACTGACCTCGAATCTGCTGGCACTCATGAGCATCTCCGCTCGGCGACCGAATCTCGCCTACGCGTATCTCGATCAAGCGGAGATGCTAGCCGAACAGTACGACCACTCCGACATCGTCGTGATCGTGCTGGCAAACCGACTGTGGGGTTACATAAATTTCGACCAGTTCCAGGAAGCCTACGATAGTTCGAAAGAACTCATCGGCTCAGGCCGTTTCTCAGACCACCCTACACATGAAATTGTCGCCCTGATAAGCGTCATGCGCGCCGCTCACAAATTGGGCCGATATGACGAGGCTGCTCGCTGGGCTGAGACAGTACTCACGAAGTCGCCTTCGAAACTGGGCGAAGCGACCATCCTTCTTTATCACGGCGACATCCAGAAGGACAGCGGTGACCTCGAGTCGGCGCTGGTCACGTATCACCGTGTGGTGGTCACCAGTCGGCAATTCGGCGATCGCAACCGGGAAGCGGATGCGCTCGATGCTACAGGCGTCACCTACGGGCTGCTCGGCCGGTGGGATGAAGCGGCGAGCTTCCACCTAGAGGCGATTGCGCTTTACCGCAGTATCCACAGTAGGTGGGGTACGGCAGTGGCGCTCGACCACCTCGCTCACGTGTCGGTCGAACTCGGGAAGCCGGATGATGCGGCGCGTTACTGGAGCGAAGCATTGTCATTGCTAGACGAATTCGACGATGCGGCTGCGGCATCATTGCTCGACTCGATCGAATCATCCCTTCGGGGGTCCCCTTCGCCGAATCATGGATCAGACGGTCCGGTCGACGCATAGACACAGGAACATGGCGCCCGATGCTCTGCATCTTCGAGCCCCGATACATGTAGGAGGACAGATGGACCCGATTTCCTTGAGCGTGTTGCTCGCATTGATCACGCAAGCGGCGGCGGGGGAGGCCGGTAAGAGTGCGTGGAACGGGCTGGCGCGTTTGACGCGGCGTGCGTTCGGTGACGAACATCGCGCGGATCGCGCACTGCAGCGAGCGCAGGACGATCGCGACGGTGCGATCGACTTGGCCGGGCATTTGATGAACGGTGCCGCTGCTGATCCGGTTCTCGCAGACCTCATTCGCACCTGGATCGATCACACTCAGCAAGCCGCTGCCGACGAGGCTGTGATCAACACGATCGGCGGGCAAGCCCAGGTCCACGGGCACGTCGTACAGGCGCGCGATATCGGAAACGTCCAGCTCGGCGGACGCGACAACCCCGCTGTGTAGATCCTCTCCTCGGCGTGATCGGTCGTTTTCTTCGAGATCCATATACCGCAGCCGAGTGCCGGACCGTCACTTACGCGGTGGATCGCGGCCTCCCCATAGGGTTGTGACCGACGGGCGGGTCCGCCGAAAGGAGTTGCCGATGGACGCCGAACACTTCCTGCCTTTCCGTAAGAGCGCGGTGATATCGCTGTGTGCCGACGAACTCCCCGAAGCGGAGCGCGAGTCGTTCGTGGAGTTCGCGCGTCTGCTGGCGGCGTTGGTGCACAACGAGTTCCATGTGCGCGGTGAGGCTGTGCTCGATGCCTATCAAGTGGTCGATCCAGCGGAGGACGAACGGGCGATCCGTCTTGCCACCCCCGAGCACCGGGCCGCCGCGCGGGCGCGGGTGGAGAGCGAGCTGGTCGCGCTGGCCGAGTCGGCGGATTTCACGCGCATCGATGCCGCTGAGATCGATCGCGCGTTCGCCGAGCACTCGCTGGTGAAGGTGCGATTGGAAGTCGACGCGGACGACATCGAAACGGCGATGTTCTTCCGCCGCGGGGTCGCGCAGCGCACCGAGCAGGTGCGGTGGCTGTTCGGTCTACGGCGGCGCAGCATCGAATTCACCAGCTACGGCAAGGTTCTGGTGTACGTCGCGTTCACCGAGCGCGCGGAGGCGGTCGCGGATCGGCCCAACGGCGGTGTGCTGCTGAAGTTGTTCCAGAACGTCCCGAGAAACGACCTCGAGATGCTGTATCCGAGCGTTCGCGTGCGGATGCGGCCACTGGACAAACTGCTGATCGGTGTGCCCGCGGTGGTCTCGGGGATCGTCGTGGTCGCCACCAAGCTGGTCGCTTCGCTGGGGCCGCTGCTCTTGCTGCTGGCGTTCTGGGTGGGGTTGCGCGAGGAATCCGTGCGGCTGGATCAAGCCACGCTGGTGACCCTCGGCGCCGGGTTGGCTGCCTTCGGCGGCTATCTGGTGCGTCAGTTCTCCAAGTTCAAGAACCGCAAGATCAAGTTGATGAAGACGCTGTCGGAGCATCTCTATTTCCGCAACCTCGACAATGATGCGGGAGTGTTCCACCATCTGCTCGGTGCCGCCGAGGATTCGGAGGTGAAGGAAGCCGTGCTGGCATACCACTTCCTGCGCACCGCCGATCGGCCGCTCACCGCCACCGAACTCGATCGGCGCGTGGAGGACTGGTTCCGGCGGCAATGGGGGACGACCTTCGATTTCCAGATCCGCGACGGACTGCGCAGACTCCGGAGGTGGGAACTTCTCGTCGAGGACGAGCACGGCACGCTGAGCGCCGTGCCGCCGACCGAGGCGAAACAGCGGCTCGACCATCACTGGGACAACCTTTTTTCCATGTCCGCCAACCGGCTGACGAAGGCGTGAGCCTGTGCAACCAGGCCGCCGAGCCGACGGTGTCGGCGGCGAGTTCGGCGAGCTTGTTCGAATGCTCAGTGAACTGCGGCTGACGCGAACACAGGCCTATTCAGGAAACCGGCGGCCAACCGACCGGCACAGTTCAACCACTGCTCACGGAGTGGCACGGTTGTCTCGACAACGTCGAGCCCGTCGAACATAGGTTTCGTCGATGCGTCTACCGGCGAGCGCATTTCGGGATCATGCCGTTATGGACGTGCCCTCGAGCGCGTCTACACGATGCGCGGCGAGGACAACGGCACCCAGTCGAGCGGAGTCAGGGCCGTTTGATCACCGCCGCGGGCAAGGGCTTGACATTACCCCAGGGGCAGGGTTCGAGCATGGTGGCATGAACGAGATGAACACGGAATTGCCCGAATTCGTCGCGGCGTCGGCCGGAACGTTGGGCGTACCGGGTGTCGCGGTCGGGGTGACGGTCGGCGGTCGAGAAGACTTCGCTTGCCACGGGGTTACGAGTGTGGTCAACCCGCTTCCGGTCGACCGGGACACGATGTTCGTGGTCGGGTCGGTGAGCAAGACGTATACGGCGACCGCATTGCTGCGGTTGGTCGCCGAGGGACGGGTGGAGTTGGACGCGCCGGTGCGGCGGTACGTCCCGGAATTCGCCCCTGCCGATGCGGCCACGGACGAGATCACTGTGTTGCGGCTGCTCAACCATACGGCCGGGTTGGAATGGAAGCTCGGCGTCGACACGGGCGAAGGAGACGACGCTTTGGCACGGCACGCGGTGAAACTCGCCGAGGCGCGGCTGATCGCGGAACCGGGAGGGCGGGCGTCCTACAGTCAGGCGGGGTTCAATCTGGCAGGCCGGGTCGTCGAGAACGTCACCGGGTCGACCTTCGAACGGGCGGTCGCGTCGCTGTTGTTCGAACCGCTCGGGCTGACACACAGCTGTTATTCCGTCGACGACGTCATGACCCGGCGGTTCGCGGTGGGTCACAACGTCGACGCCGACGGTGTGCTCGCCGTCGCCCGGCAATGGAAGGACAACCGCGCGAACAATCCCGGCGGTGGCGTGGCGACGTCTGTCCGCGATCTGCTGCGCTGGGCGCGGTTCCACCTCGGCGACGGCCGGACCGAGGCAGGCGAGCGCATCCTGCCCGCCGAACTGCTGCACCGGATGCGGGAGCAGACCGTGGAGCTGCGCGGGAGCACCCTGGGTGACGCGCTCGGGATCTGCTGGTTCCTGCGCGAGGTGAACGGTGTCGCGACCATCGGGCACGGCGGGTCGGGCAACGGTCAGTTCGCCGACTTGCTCATCGTGCCGGAGCGCGATTTCGCCGTCGCGGTGACGTCGAACGCGGGCCCGGACACGGGGCTGGCGTTCAACCGGACCGTGGTGAAATGGGTGCTCGAACACTACCTCGGTGTGGTCGAACGCGATCCGGAGCCGCTGCCCTACGACGTGGCGCGGGCAGGGGAGATCGTCGGGCATTACGAGAACGAGATGATGCGGCTGACGCTCGACACCGACGGGGCAAGGTTGACGATCGAATGCGCCATCAAACCCGAGATCCGTGCCGCCGCGGTGACCGATCTGCCGCCCGACCTGCCACCGGCTACCCTCGGCCTGCTGGCCGGCGACGCGGACGAGTACATCGTCACCGAAGGCGGTCTGCAAGGTCAACGCGGGTTCTTCACCCGTGACGATTCCGCCGCCGTGACCGGAATCGATCTCGCCGGGCGCTTGTTCGCCCGGGTGCGATGACGGCGGCGGGCACCGAAGGGAGACAGGCGTGATCACGATCGGGCAGCTCGCGCGGTATGCGGGCGTGACGATCAAGGCCGTGCGCGTCTACCACGAACGCGGCCTGCTGCCCGAGCCGCCGCGCGACTCCTCCGGCTATCGCCGCTACAGCGCCGAGGACGCCATCGATCTGGTCAAGATCAAGACATTGGCGCGATCCGGCGTGCCCCTGGCGCGGATCAAGGAATTGCTGACCGGAATTCCGACGAGTTCGCGGCGGCGATCGCCGAGATCGACCGCATGCTCGCCGAACGCGCCGAGGAGATACGCCGCACCCGCGAGCAGATCGCCGAACTGGGCTCAGGCGATCGTCTGTTCGTGTCCGCCGATGTCGCCGAATACCTCGCGCGCCTGCGCGAACTCGGGGTGAGCGACCGGGCGGTCCGGATGGAGCGCGACATCTGGATTCTGCTGCAATCGGTCGCTCCGGAACAGGCGTCGGACTGGGTCGCCGACAAGCTCGACGCCATCGACGATCCGCGATTCCGGGCCATCTACCTCGACTACGACGCGGCATTCGACTGGTCCCCCGACGACCCGCGGCTGGTGGACCTCGCCGACCGCACCCGCCGGTGGATCATCGGCAGACGCACCGGAGCCGGCCGGACCACCCCGGCGCTGGATCCGAAACTGGTCCGCCTGGTGAACGAATCCGTCGGAGTCACCTCGCCCGCCTGGGAACGGCTGACGAAGATCGCGCAGAAGGCGACCACCGAGTAGCAACCGCCCGGATCGGCTCGGCAATCGCATTGCGGTACAGCTGTTTCGAGAGTGCGTTACTGTCCTGCGGACCCGTGCGCCGGCGATCCGGACTGCTCGGGCGGTCATGTCGTACTCCGGAATCGAGGCAAGCGTATGAACCACAAGCTCTGGTTGCTCGGACGGTCCGTCACGGTCGGTGCTCACATCATCGGCGAGAAAGTGTTCCGGCCGAAGGCGCGCGACGTCGAGGACGTCCCGGTGTCGGGTGAGACGCTGACCCCACAGTGGCTGACGGCCGTGCTGTGCCGCGATGTCCCCGGGGCCGAGGTGCTCTCGTTCGAAACCGCGAACGGCAGCCGCGGAACATCGACCCGCGTCGCGATTCGCGTCGACTACAACGACGCGGGACGGCAGGCGGGCTTGCCGACCGACCTCTTCGCGAAGACGACGACGGCCTTCTCGCAACGCATCCTGCTCGGTGGCGGAAAGATGATCGACGGCGAAACCCGTTTCTTCCGTGACTTCCGCCCCCAGGTCGACATCGAAGCGCCGATCGGCTACTGGGGTGCCGCCGATTCGGCGTCCTGGCGATCGATCGCCTTGATGGAAGACATCGCCTCGACCCGTGGTGCGCAGTTCGTCGAGCCGAACGCCCCGGTCGCCCGGGACCAGATCGAAGACCTGGTGCGCAATCTGGCTCGACTCCACCGCACCTTCTGGAATCACCCGTCGATCGCGGACCTCAAGACCACCACCGAGGCGCTGCGGGCATACCTCGCCGCCATCGACATGAAGAAGCGTTGCGAGGTCGGTCTGCGCCGCGCCGCGGCGGTGGTCCCGGAGGCCCTGCACGACCGAGCCGACCGGCTCTGGGCCGGTGTCGAGCGGGCGATCGACAACGCGACGAACGAGCTTCCGCAGACTCTGTTGCACGGTGACCCGCACATCGGGCAGACATATCGAACCGCCGCCGGGCGAATGGGATTCGTCGACTGGCAGGTGGTGATGCGGGGAGGCTGGGCACACGACTTCGCCTATACCGTGAATTCGGGATGCGAGCCCGAGGACCGGCGTGCTTGGGACCGTGAACTGCTGGCGGCCTACCTGGACGAACTCGGAGCCCTCGGCGGCCAGGCGCCGTCGTTCGAGGACGCGTGGCTGGCGTACCGGCAACAGTCCATGTTCGCGTACGCGGCGTGGGCGTTCACGATCGGCAGGGCGGCGTATCAACCCAAGATGCAGCCGGTGGAGACTTGCCTGACGCTGTTGAAGCGAATCACCACGGCCATCGACGACCACGACTCACTGGACGCTCTCGGCGTCTGACCCCGAGTTCGTCCACTGCCTCCGTGTTGTCGCGGCCGGGTCGATTCCGGCCGCGCAGCGGATCGGCAGGCATTCTGCGAAGCTTGTTCTCGTCCGCGGTGAGGGTCACGGTCCACGCGCGCTATACCATCGCTTGGTTCCGGCACAGTCGCCGTGAGTTCGCTCCAGTGCAGTGTCCAGGCAGGGAGCGGTGGTTCAGCAGTCACGTTGTGCAACACCAATGTTTGGAGTTCGCTCTTTGAGTACGCCGCAATCTCATGCTCCGGCTGGGTCGTGCCCGGTCCTCCACGGCTCGCCGATCGAATCCGACGAACAGCGAGTGCCCATGTACTCGCCCGAGTTCGCGGCCGATCCGCACCGTGTGTACCGCGAGATGCGCAGGCGCTATGGGTCTTTGGCGCCGGTGGAGTTGGCCCCCGGCGTCCCGGCGACCTTGGTGATCGGCTACGGCACCGCGGTGCGGATCCTCAACGATCCCGACCATTTCCCGGCCGACCCGCGCGCCTGGCAGAAGAACATCCCCGCGGATTGCCCCATTCTTCCCCTGCTGGAGTGGCGGCCCATGGCCAGTCGCAGCGCCGGGACCGACTTCACCCGCTACCGTGGGGCGATCACCGCCAGCATCGATGAGGTCGACCTGTATGCCCTCCATTCCGTCGTGGAAGGACTGGCCACCCCGCTGATCAACTCGTTCTGCGAAGACGGGTCCGCCGAGCTGATCCGCCAGTACGTGTTCCCGCTCGTCTTCCAAGCGGTGAACTATCTGCTCGGCTGCCCGCCGGAGATCGGGGCGCAGGTCGCCGCCGGTACGGCCGCCCTCCTCGAGGGTGTCGACGCCGAGAAGGGCAATCAGATGCTCGGCGAGGCGCTGATGAGCCTCGTGACACTCAAACGCGCCGAACCCCAGCGCGACATCACCTCGGTACTGCTGCGGCATCCCGCCCGGCTCGACGACGTCGAGGCGTCGCACCACGTGTCCCAGGTGTACGGCAGCGGCATCGAATTCCAGCTGAACCTGATCACCAACACCCTGCTGCTGATCCTCACCGACGAGCGCTTCGGCGACAGTATCCTCGGCGGAAACCTGTCGTCCCGCGATGCCATCGACGAGGTCTTGTTCAACGACCCGCCACTGGCGAACCTGCTGATCACCTATCCCCGTCACCCGATCCTCATCGACGACGTCTGGTTGCCCGCGCATCAGCCCGTCGTCATCAGCATGGCCGCGTGCAACAACGACCCCGCGATCCGCACCGGCGACTTGACCGGCAACCGCTCCCACCTGGCCTGGGGTCTCGGCCCGCACGCCTGCCCCGCGCGTCCGCTGGCCTACCTGATCGCGCAAGAGGCCATCGACCAACTCCTCGACGCACTGCCGGAGATCGAACTGAACCTGCCGAACCGAACTCCCGAGTGGCGACCGGGCCCCTTCCACCGCGCCCTGACCGAATTGCCGGTCACCTTCCCCCCGACCTCTCCGCTGAACATCTGACGCAACGCTGTCGAGGCTTGCGGCCTGCGGCCGTCATACGACAGGTGCGCGCCGCTACACACCCGACGACAGTTGGCGGCGTGAGGTGCTGACCGCTCTCGATCGGGCGGAACTGCTTCTGCTGGCGTGGCGGGCCCGGACCGGGTCTGCTATCCGCCCGGTCTACGAACGTGCGGGTCGCGCGATGCCGGGACTTCCCTCCGACCACTGGCCGCGCTCGGAAAGATCGTTGTCGCCGTACGGTCACCGGGCTTCGCCGCGACCCCGCTCGAGTGCGGCGGGGTCGCACGTACGCACCGTGATCATCAACTGGCGCTACCCCGCGATCGGCCGGACGTGAGGCGGCCGGTGGGGGCCGCCAGGAGTGCGGTCGGCGGGGATGCTGGTGGCGCTGGCCGCGTTGCCGGGGGTGAGGTTGGTCTGGCCGCCGGGAGTCAGGTTGGTTTGCGGCCCGCATGCCAGGTTGGGCCAGGAGCAGGTCGGTAGGTTGGGGTCCTGGCCGGCCTGGGCCACGCCGGCCGTCAGCAGCCCCATGCCCAGCAGGGCGGGTGCTGCGGCGATCGCCAGGGCGCGGGCGAAGCGGCGGGTGCGGTGGGTCGAGCGCTGGTCGATGGTCATATGGGTGCTCCTTCGTGTCGGTGTGGCGGGAAGGTCCCGCTGTCGTCATTTATGACGCTGTCCAGACTCATCGACGCTGGTCCGGGCCGAAAGGACACCCAGGGTGCGCGGCAGCGCACCCTTCTCGTGGTTCGATCCCACCAAGGTGTCGGGTTCCGGTTGCCCACGCGGACACCTTTGCGCGTCGTCCACGGCATCGCGTTCTCGATCAGCACGGGCGGCGACATCGTCTGCGGCCGCGGAATCGGGACCGCCGAGGATGGCGTATCGGGATACAGCAGCCTGGCAATCGGCGGCGACCGCCGACTCCGCCGCATTGGCCGGGCGAGCGGAGTGGACCGACTACAAGGCGATCATCCTGCAGGCCACGCGCTGATCTCCGGATCGAAACGAATGCCGGTCACCCAGCGCGTGAACACGATGGCCCGCAACAGTTTTCGGCGATCGCTGCGGGCTCGCTCTGCCGACACGCCATCAAACGTGGGAGAGCTGCTCGCGCAGCACCGTACTCAAGGTGACGGGTTCGCGACCGAGCAGGGTGGCCAGTGTCGGGTCGACAGTGGCGAACTCGCCGACTCGGCTGGCGGCGAAGATGCCCAGCAACTGATCCGCCCGCTGCGCGGGAACGCCTTGGCCCACCAGCTCATCCCGGAACTTGTCGTCGGGTGTCGTGGTCCTCGTCACGGCGCGGCCCGTGATCTCGGTGGCGATACCGGCGATGTCGTCGAAGGTGAGCGCTTGCCCTCCGGTGAGCGGCGGCGTGGGGCCGTCGAAGCGGCCTTCGTCGGCCAGGATGGCGGCGGCGGCTTCGGCGAGGTCGGCGTGCGCGGTCCAGCTGAACGGCCCGTCCGCGGGGAGTTCGAGCTGACCGGATTCCACTGCGTGGCCGAGGAAGTGCGCCGCGCTGGTGGCGTAGAAGCCATTGCGCAGCGACGTGAACGGCACACCGCAGGCGCGTAGTGCGTCCTCGGTGGCGGCGTGATCACGGCACGCCTGGAAGTGCGACGAGGCACTGGCTCCCATCTGGCTGGTGTAGAGGATGCGCCGGGCGCCCGCGGCGACGGCCGCTTCGATCGCGGTGCGGTGTTGTTCGACGCACTCTTCGCCCATTTTGTCGACGGAGACGATGAGTATCTGAGAGGCGCCCTCGAAGGCGTTGGCGAGGCCGGCGGCGTCGGTGAAGCTTCCCTCGCGTACCCGTACCCCTCGCTCGGCGAACGCCCGCGCTTTTCGCGGGTCGCGGACGCTGACGCCGACTCGGTCCGCCGGTACGCGCGTCAGCAGTCTCTCGACGATCTGACGTCCCAGCTGTCCGGTGGCTCCGGTCACGATGATCACGATGCGCTCCTGTGTTACGGCGATGGTTCCAATGGAAACATTTGAATGGTATCACTGATACTAACAATGGAACCAGTGAAGCGGTATCGTTGATATATGACATCGCGCGCACGCGGCACCGATGACGCAACTACCGTCGAGTCCGGCACGGCCACGGGCCGCGAGCAGACCCGGCAGCGGGTCATCGAGGCCGCCATCGACCTGCTGACGCGTGGGGGTCGCGACGCGGTCACCACGCGCGCGGTCGCTGATGCGGCGGGCTTGCAGCCGCCGGCCATCTACCGGCTGTTCGGCGACAAGGACGGGCTGCTCGACGCGGTGGCCGAGCACGGCTTCGCCGCGTTTCTCGCCACCAAGCACGTCGACCCCGATCCGCCGGACCCCATCGAGGACCTCAGAGCCGGCTGGGACGTCGCAGTCGAATTCGGTTTGGCCAACCCCGCGCTGTACACGTTGATGTACACCGAACCCGTCGGTACCACCTCGGCTGCCTTCAAGGCCGGCATGGAGATCCTGATGGGCCGAATCCGGCGCCTCGCCGCCGGCGGCTGGCTGCGCGTCGACGAGGAACTCGCGGCCCAGATCATCCATGCCACGGCGCGCGGCGCAGTGCTCACCTGGCTCTCGCTGCGCGAGGAGCGGCGTAACCCGGCCTTGTTGACCACCCTGCGGGAGTCGATGGTCGCCGCCGTCACCAACCAACAACCGGCGGTGCGAGACGCGGGCCCGGCAGGCGCCGCCCGCGCCTTGCGCGCCGCACTGCCCGAGCAGACGACCCTCAGCAGCGCGGAGCAAGATCTACTGCGGGAGTGGCTGAACCGCCTTGCCGCCGACGGCTGATCGCCGACCCTCGATCTTCCCGGCGCCGACACCGTCGGATGCCGCGGCAATCGGGTGCCGAGCCGCGGCCAGCCGCGCGAGCGCGGTTTCGGTGAAGACCGACAACCCGAGGGCGGGGTTGTATCCGTGAATTTCCTTGACGTCGAGGTCGGCGAGGAAATAAAGGATCTCCGTCGAGACCACCTGCCCTGGAACCAGTATCGGGAAGCCGGGCGGGTAGGGCACCACGAAGGTGGCCGATACCAGGGGCTTCCCCTTGGCGAGCCGTCGCCCGGCATCGCCGAGCAGGACGTGTTCGCGGTCGGACTCCGCATACCCGGCGTAGAAGGCCGAACGCATATCGCCGAACGAGCTGGCGCCGTCGGGACGGAAAGCGCTGTCGAACTCGCTGAAATCGGGCAGTGCGGGCAGATCCTTGGTGATCTCCTCGACCCGGCGCTGTTGCAGGGCGCGATCGGCCCTGCCACCCGCGCTCCGGCTTCTCTCGAAGTCGGTGGCGACCCGGCGCAGCACGTCGAGCAGGTAGTGCACGCTCGACCAGGTGACGCCGATCGTGAAGATCAACAGCACACTGTTGATCGAGGTCTTGTTGATCTGGATGCCGAACCGGTCCATCAGGATCTTCTCGCGGAAGTCGTACCCGTTCATGCCGGTCTTGCCGATGAACAGGGTGACCCGGGTCGGGTCGAGCACGAACTGATCGGACCGCCACGCCTCGTTCCATTCCGCCAAGCCACCCTGTCTGACCTGCCGGTAGGAGATGACTTCGGAGGGGCGGAACTCGTCGGGCACCAGGTCGTCCTCGTCGAGGATGCGGAACCACTTCCCGATCAGCCGGTCCTTACGGACGCGGTGGCGGAACACGAGCGCCATGTCGTAGACGTTGCGGACCAGCTGGAAGCCCTCGATGTCGACCTGCCTGCGCGCCAGGTCCAACGACGCCAGGAGTTGCTGGTTCGGCGAGGTCGAGGTGTGGGTCAGGAACGCCTCGGCGAACGTCTCGCGGACGAGAGCTTTGAAATCCTGGTCGCGGACATGGATCATCGACGCCTGCCGAAGCGCGGACAGCGATTTGTGGGTGGAATGCGTCGCGTACACGCGCACCCGCGCACGCTCGGGGTCGGGAAGCAGCCTGCGCTCGCTCCACTCGGCACGGTCGACTCCCCGCATCGACGCACGCCACCCGCGGTACTCCTCGGCGTACCCGGGCGAGGACAACATCGATCGGAGTTGCTCGGCGGCAACCATCGCGGTGCGCTGTCGCGCCCACGGCACGGCGGTCGCGAACGCGTACCACGCCTCGTCCCAGAGGAAGCAGATGTCCGGCTTGATCGCCAGAACCTCCTCCATCACGCGCTGGGGGTTGTAGACGATGCCGTCGAAAGTGCAGTTGGTCAGCAGCAGCATCCGCACCCGGTCCAGTTGTCCGGCCGCATCGAGGTCCAGCAGTGCCTTCTTGATGGTGTGCAGGGACACGGCTCCGTAGATCGCGAACGGCGCGAGCGGGTAGGCATCCAGGTACAGCGGGTACGCTCCGGCGAGCACCAAGCCGTAGTGGTGCGACTTGTGGCAATTGCGGTCGATCAGGACGATGTCGCCCGGCCGGGTCAGGGCCTGCACGACGATCTTGTTCGCGGTGGATGTGCCATTGGTGACGAAGTACGTCTGATCGGCGCACCACGTCTCGGCGGCTTTGTCCATCGCCGCCCTGATCGTGCCGTGTGGGTCCAGCAGTGAGTCCAGCCCGCCGGAGGTGGACGACGTCTCGGCCATGAAGATGTTGCGGCCGTAGAACTCGCCCATGTCCTGCAGCGACTTGGAGTTGAAGATGCTGGCGCCACGCGCGACGGGAAGCGCGTGGAATTGGCCGACCGGCGCGGCCGCGTAGGCACGCAAGGCATCGAAGAACGGTGTGGCGAACCGGCTGCGGACGCCCGCGAGCACCGTGCTGTACAGGTCGGTGACGTCGTTGAGGCGGTAGAACGTGCGATCGTAGACGTCCGTCTCGTCCTCGGTCTCCGCGGCGATCGACTCGTCTGTGAGCAGGTACAGGTCGATATGCGGTCGCAGCTTCCTGATCCACTCGCCGCATTCGACCCAGTCGTGGTTGCGGTCGGTCACGTTCACGTCTTCGTTGGCGCCGAGCAACGTGGTCATCAACGGCGCGCGGTCGCTGGAACGGAGGGGGAGGTCGTGCCGGATGATCGCCGCCTGAATCTCGCCGTTCAACGCGACGGCGGTGATGGCGTCCTCGATGCTCGCCACGACGAGCAGTTCGAACTGCACATCGTCCGATGGGTCGCGCAGTGCCCGCAGGCTCTCCGCCAGGCCCGCGGGAGCGTCGGGCGGAGCGTCGTCGCCGAGCAGGACGGTGTAGAACTGCTGCTCTTTGGCCCGCGCCACGAGTTCCTGATCTTCCATCGGCGCGGAGGTGTCGAACAAAGCCGCACGGTCGCCGTACTCGGAGAGCAGGCGCACGGCCAGCGACACTTCGTCGGTGAGCCGCGCCGTCGCGAGATCGGCGAGATAATCGCGAAACGCCGCCAATCTCGCCGGTCCCGGGTACAGCCAGTACCGCTCATAGGTGCCGAGTCGATCGAGAAGACGCCGCACCCGAGCGGCTTCGTGGGTGGCGTCCAGCCCGGCCCGATTGACATCGGCGAGCCGACGGCACGCGTCGTCGAGCAGATTCCAGGTGTCGATTCGCGAGTACGACGGGTTCGCCACCGCCGCCAGCGCGGAAACCGAAAGCCCTTTCGGGCGCTCGCCGTCTCGGTGCATGTCGTCAGTTCCTCCCCCTCGATGGGCGAAGTGATCTGTCGAACGCGATAGACCTAATTGTGCCTCGCGGCAGATCGAATTCCTAGCCGAGCGAAGAGAGCGCCTCGGCAGGTTCCTCGCCGCGGTTCTCGCTCGATGGCCGCCCGCGATATTTCCGTGGCGCCGAAGCGAGGTACCTACAATGATCGTGTGACGACTTTTCGTCGCGATAGCGAAGTCGAACTCGGCGACTACGTCGGAGGGATCGCCGCCCGGATGAGCGAGCGGGTGACGGAAATCGGCACGACCATCCGGCGCAAACTCGAGGAAGAAATAGCCGAACTGCGCGAGGACACGCATTCGCTGGAACTGCTCGGGGCCAGCGTGCACGCGAACGTCGAGACACTGTTGCAGGCGCTGCGCCACAATATTCCGGTCGCGCGCGTCCAGGCGCCGACGGCGGCGATCGAATACGCCAAACGGCTTGCTCAGCACGAGGTTTCGCTCAATGCTTTGATTCGCGCCTACTGGGTGGGGCAGCGACGGATGAGCGAACTGGTGTTCGCGGAGG
The DNA here is from genome assembly GCF_044548645.1 of Nocardia sp. NPDC051929. Taxonomy (NCBI): domain Bacteria; kingdom Bacillati; phylum Actinomycetota; class Actinomycetes; order Mycobacteriales; family Nocardiaceae; genus Nocardia; species Nocardia sp. NPDC051929. Next base: position 18,950 of record NZ_JBIUCG010000027.1, read on the forward strand.
TGCGGGCCGCCGATATCACGCCGCAGCAGCGTGTCGATGCCCTGCAGACCATCACTACGACGCTGTTCAACTACATCGACTCGATCACCCGGCAGGTCGTCGCCGCCTACCAGGGCGAGCGGGAACAGTGGTTGGAGAATCAGAACAGCATTCGCACACTCCAGGTCCGTGAAGTGCTGACCGAGACGAGCGCCGTCGACGTCGACGCGGCGACCGAGTCGATCCGCTACCCGCTGCGCTGGCATCACCTCGCGCTGGTGCTGTGGTATCCGGAGCTGAGCACCGCCGGTGACGAGCTGCCCCGAATACAGCGGTTCGTGCGGGAACTGGCCGAAGCGGCGAACGCGTCGGCGCGCCCGCTGTTCGCCGCCGTCGATCGGGTCAGCGCATGGGCCTGGCTGCCCTACCGGTCGGTTCCCGCCGACCCGGTCGGCGCCGTACGCAGGTTCGCACGCGACCGGGCCGACGCTCCCTGTTTCGCGATCGGCACGCTCGGCGCCGGCGTCGAGGGCTTCCAGCGGTCCCATCGGCACGCTCAGGCCGCGCGCGCGGTCGCGCTCGCCCGCGGCACGGACGATCCGACGGTCTTCTCCGCGACCGATCCGGGACTGTCCGCCGCGGCGCTGCTGGGTGGTGACATGGCGGAAGCGCGGGACTGGGTGAGCGAGGTACTCGGCGACCTGGCCTCCGACAACGACAACGACGAGCGGCTCCGCGAGACGTTGCGGGTCTTCCTGCGCACCGGATCGAGCTACAAGGCCGCGGCCGCGGAAATGAACCTGCACTTCAATTCCGTGAAGTACCGGATAACGCGAGCGATCGCGCGGCGGGGTCGACCGATAGACGACGACCGGCTCGAGGTCGAGATGGCGTTGCTGGTGTGCCAGTGGTACGGGGGCGCGGCATTGCGCCGAGGCCCGGCGTAGCGCAGATCGTTTTCACCTCCTGGCTTGAAACCCATCACCCCAAAGCGAAGGAGAAGGCGATGTCCACCATCCACTTCAAGGAGACGACGAACTCGACACCGGAGCAGTTCGTAGCGGCGCTCACCGATTTCGGGCCGGGCCGCTCACAGGTGTTCGGCAACAGCGCCGACGAATACCTCGAAGTGCACAACCAGGGCCGCCGTGAGGCCGACGTCACGGAAGGCTCGCACGGCATCTGGGAACGCCTGCACTACGACTGGTCGAATCCCGAGCGGGTCGTCATGACGACCACCGACTCGAACGTATGGGGCGGCCACTCGGGCCACACCTACACCTTCAACCGCCGGTCGGACGGGAAGACCGATGTGGATGTCGTCATCGTGCGCGAGGGCAAGAACCTGAAAGGGCGAGTCCTCGAAGTCGTGGTCGGGACCGTCGGCAAACGCGTCCTGCGCCAGGCCCTGGACAAGACCGTGAAGGCCATCGAAACCCGCGACAACGGCGGAGGAACGGCCGAACGCCCGTAACGGGTCCTGCGTATCGGCGGTCAATCGCCGAGGTCGGGTGGGGTGGTGGCCAGCAGGCGCGGGTCCGGATCGGAGCCGGCCATGGCGAGGGCTCCGGCGGCGGCTCGGCCGAGCTTCCACAGGTCACGAGGATCGCGTTTGTTCAGTCCGTCCACCAGTTGTCGGAGAACGGTGAGCTGGTCGAAGTAGATCCGTTCGGTCACCAGGTTCTCGTGCTCGTCGAAGACGAAGTAGGCCGTCATCCTCGTGCGGTGCCGGGAGCCGGTCGGGGGAATCTTGCCGAGTGATCCGAGATGTGTTCCGAGCAGCCAGAATTCGACGATGACGGCGTCATGGCTGTGCCGGAGCGCGATGAGTTCGTGGTCCTGATCGGGGAAGGCGACGCGGGTGTCGTGATAGTAGCCGCGCACTTCGCCGTCGCCGTCGTGGACGAGCATCTGCGCGATGATCTCGTAGTGCGGGTGGGGGAATGTCGACAGGGTGGCGTCCCAGTCCTGGCGGACTTCGTCGCGGAAGTGGTCGAGAACCAGTTTCTCCCGGGCGCGCAGCACGTCTTCGGGCGGCAGGTGGAATCGGGACGACATGGGAGTACTCCTTCGAAGCCGGGTCCATCAGTGCTGTGGCCGTGACTGCGCATGGGCCTGGCGCCCGGGTTGGTCCATGTGCCGGTGAGTTCGCTGGGGGAGGAAACCGCGGGTACGGAAAGCGCATGCCTCCGATATCCACAGTGTGGGTTAAGTGAGGACGAACTTATACCCACGCCGTGGATATAATCAAGGAGGTGTGCGGTCCGGCTCCTCGATCGGGCGAAAAATAGGTATACCCCCGGGTAATTTCACCGTCGCTCGACGTGGCTCAGCGGGGCAGTCTGGAGCGGAACTTGCCAGCACCGCCTCGGGGAGGCCCGTATGCACACGAACCAGGTCGAGCACACTTCGAACGTCGTCGGAGGTGGCAGTGAGCTGCGCGCGGACGACATGTTGATGATCTACCGCTGCATGCGGTGCGAGAAGTTGCTCGCGCCGATAACGTCCGGGTGCTCGTCCTGCGGATCCGACGACCTCGAAAGTGTGCCGTCGTCGGGTGCGGGTTCCGTCGTGTCATGGCGGGTAGTGGATCGGGCCCCGACCGACAGGCAGGGCGGGTTGGTGCCGCTGACGATCGCCATCGTGGAGCTCGACGAAGGCCCGTGGGTCTACACATCGCTCGAAGGCGAGATCCCCTCGTCCGCGGGCCCGTCGGTGCGCGTTCAATTCCAACCCCATCCCCCGGAAGGCAGGTTCCCGGTCTTCGCGGTCAGCACCCGTTTGCCCTGACAGTCCGACTGCGCGACCCGCTGGATAAGTCCCGGCGATATCCTGGGGATACGTCACCGGGAGGTGTGCAGTGGTGGGTTTGCCAATGGGCTCGGATGGGGTGAATCGGTGTAGTCGATGACCGATGCCGATCCCTTCGCGACGCAACGCGACGCGTCCGGTTCGGTCGCGGCGGAATTGGCGGCGGCTGGGCTGGAGGACGCCGCCGAGATCGGCCGGGGTGGTTTCGGCGCTGTGTATTGCTGCAGGCAGGCTTCGCTCGACCGAGTGGTCGCGGTCAAGGTCCTCACCGCCGATCTGGACGAGGACAACCGGGCCCGGTTCTTACGCGAGCAGCGGGCCGCGGGCAGGTTGACCGGCCATCCCAATATCGTGCATGTCCTGCACGCAGACGTCACCGACGACGGTCGCCCCTACATCGTCATGCCGTATTACCCGCACGGCTCTCTGGACGCACGGATCCGCGGCAGCGGGCCGCTGGGACTCGAGGAAGTGCTGCGGCTGGGGGTGAAGATGGCCGGGGCTCTCGAGACGGCGCATCGCGCCGGGGTGCTCCATCGCGACGTCAAGCCCGGAAATATTCTCTACACCGACTACGACGAGCCCACGCTGGTGGATTTCGGCATCGCTCATATCGGAGGCGGGTTCGTCACCGGCGCGGGCATCGTGACCGGGACGCCCGCCTTCACTGCTCCGGAAGTGATCGGCGGCGAGGCGGCAGGCCCGGCCGCGGACGTCTACGGCCTCGGCGCCACCTTGTTCGCCGCGATCACCGGCCATGCGGCCTTCGAACGCCGCGACGGCGAGCAGTTGGTGGCCCAGTTCCTCAGAATCACCTCCGAGCCGGTACCGGACCTGCGCGAGCACGGCATTCCCGAGGCCGTGGGAGCCATCATCGAACGTGCCATGGCCGGTGACCCGAACAGCCGACCTTCCGCCGCGGAACTGGGTGAGCAACTCCGAGAAGCGCAGACCCGTCATGGTTTCCCTGTCGATGAAATGGCGTTGCACACTCCGCTCGCGGGGGAGCCCGAGGCCGAGTCACCAGGCCGGCAGTTGCCTGCGACGGGGTCGCGGCAGCATCGAGCGACGGAGGCGTCGTCGGGTTCGGGGAAGCTTCCGCTGGAACTGACCAGCTTCATCGATCGACGAACCGAGCTGACGCAAGCGACGAACTCGTTGTCGACCTCGCGGTTGGTGACCCTCACCGGGATCGGCGGAGTGGGCAAGACGCGGCTCGCGGTGCAAGTCGCCACCACTGCGCAACGCGACTTCGCCGACGGTGTGGTGTTCGTCGAGCTGGGTGAGCTGCGTGACGAATCGCTGTTGGCGAGCGTCATCGCGGGCGCGCTGAACTTGCAGGACCGATCGATGCGGCCGTTACGCGACGTACTCGCCGAGTTCCTCGCCGATCGCGAACTGCTGCTCGTGCTGGACAATTGCGAGCAACTGGTGGCCGCGGTGGCGGAACTCGCGGAGTCGCTGCTTCGCGCGTGTCAGCGAGTGCGCATTCTCGCGACGAGCCGCGAGCCGATCGGCCTCGCAGGGGAAGCGGTTCTGCCGATCCACCCGCTGGCCGTCCCCGATCCGGATCGGCTACCCAGGAACCCGGCCCGCAATGACGCGATGAGGTTGTTCAGCGACCGGGCCGCCACTGCCGTGCCGGGGTTCGAACTCACCGAGGACAACCAACGCCCCATCGCCCGGATCTGCCGGCAGCTGGACGGCTTGCCGTTGCCGATCGAGCTGGCGACGGCCTGGTTGCGGGTGATGTCGCCGGAACAGATATTGCGACGCTTGACCGATCGGTTCGCCTTGCTCACTCGCGGCAGCAGGAGCGCACCGCCGCGGCAACAGACATTGCGCATGTGCATCGACTGGAGCTACGACCTGTGTACACCGGTGCAACAACGAGTGTGGGCTCAGTTGTCGGTCTTCGCGGGCAGCTTCGACCTCGAGGCCGCGCAATACGTCTGCGGAGAGGATCTGGCAGCGGAGAACATTCTGGATACGGTCGCGTTCCTCGTCGACAAGTCGATCCTCATTCGCGAAGAGTCGGCGGGCGTGGTGCGGTTTCGGATGCTGGACACGGTGCGTGACTACGGCCGCGAAAAAGGGGAGCGGACCGGCGAATACCTCGAACTCTGCCGTCGCCACCGTGACTGGTACGAACAGCTGGCGCTCGATGCGAATGCCGACTTGATCAGTCCTCGGGACTTCGAGTGGGTCGGACGGTTGCGCCGGGAGCAGCCGAACATGCGGCAAGCGCTGGAATTCTGCGTGTCCGACAGCCCCGAAGCCGGAATCCGGATCGCCAACGCTCTGTTGCCCTTCCGGTTCTCCCACGGCTCCCTCGCCGAGGAGCGTCGCTGGCTGGAGCGTCTGCTGGCCCGCCGCACCGGCACAGTCACCGTCGACCAGGCCGCGGCGATATTCGCGACCTCCCTCATAGCCGCAGTACAGGGCGACGTCTCAGGGGTGGCCGATCTGGTACGCGAAGGGCACGCGTTCGCCGAGCGGTCGACCGACCCGCTGATCCGCGCACACATCGACTTCGCCGATGGACTCCTCGCACTGTTCAACGGAAACCTTTCCGACGCCCGCCTGTATCTCGAGAAGGCCCTCCAGGTGTATACCGAGCGAGGCGGCCCTCTCCTCTTCCGAGTCGACGCGCTGACCTTTCTCGGTCTCACGCACGGGCTGGGTGACGACAGCGCGCGGGCCATCGAATATTTCGAACGCTCTCTCGCGCTCATCGAAGAACACGGCGGGACGGTATATCAGGCCTACGCGATGTGGGCGCTGGCCATTTCGTTGTGGCGTCGAGGAGATTCCGTGCGGGCGACTCGACTCATCGTGCGAGCACTGCGGGTGAGCAGGAAGGTGGACGACCGCACGAACCTCAGCATGTGCCTGCAAGCACTGGCGTGGATCGCAGCCGACCACGAAGCTGCCGAGCGTGTGGTCGTCTTGTTCGCGGCCGCCGAACAGATCGGCCGGTCCGTGGGTACCGCGCCGACCCAATTCCCAGAGCTGCTCGCTTATCAGGAAGAGTGCGAGCGCCGAACTCGAGAAGCCATCAGCGAGCACGCCTACGCCGCGGCCCACCGGGAAGGCGCCGCGCTCGATCTCGACGCCGCGATCGCCTACGCCCTGGGTGAACCGGCCTCACCCTCGGCGCGAAATCCCCTGGGCAGCAAATTGACCAAACGCGAGCGGCAAGTCGCCGAACTGGTCGCCGAAGGCCTGACCAACAGGGAGATCGCCGCTCGCTTGGTGATCTCGCCCCGCACCGCACAAGGCCATGTCGAACACGTGCTGACCAAACTGGGCTTCACCTCGCGAACACAGGTCGCGGCGTGGATAGCGGCCTCACGGAACCCTTCGGGAACATGAGCGAACCGTCACGATCGACTACGCATTTCTCTGTCAGGCCGACTGGACGATGACCACGCGGCCGATCCGTCGAGTCGGTGCGAGAAAGCCTGCGCGACAAGCCGCGTCCGTGACGATGCTCGGTCGGCGGCTACGCTCATCGCGGTATCGGCATAGGTCACGTGATCGACAAGGGGAAGGCGTAATGGAGGATCTCGCCGCGCGATTCGAGGAGCTGGGTCGCCTGGTACCGATCCCCCACCCATGGGACGTAACGGAGTACATCGCGCGGGTGGCAGAGTACCGGGAACGGCCGATCACGTTGTGCCCGATCGATGTCGGCGCACTCTCGGAGAACGGATGCGGCACCGGAAGCGGCCTGTGGATCGCCCGTGCAGGCGACGACGTGATCATGTACGGAGCCGACACCGAATGGCATGCCGATCACATCATCGCCCACGAGATCGGTCATATGTTGCTCGGCCACGGAGGAACCGCGAGCGGTACCGATGGTGCCGCGGCCGATCTGCCGTTGCGCGAATTGATGCCCTCGCTGTCGCTGGAAACGATCCGCAGCGTACTGCGCCGCCAGGATTACGGAAGTGAGCGCGAGCGCGCCGCCGAAACCTTCGCGGACCTGTTGCTCGTCGAAGCGATGCTGCCGAAGCGGTCGGCGAGCCGGTTCCGCTCGACGTTCTTCCGAAACCGGCATCGGTGAGATGACTTCCCCGATCCCGGGTTCGATCACCTGGCCCGTCCTGACAGGTATCGCGTTGGCGCTCATCGGTCGGTGGTGGCTGTTGCCGGACAGCGTCGTCGACCGGCTCGTCAACCGCGCGCTCGCCGCGGCTCTCGTCGAACACCTGTTGCGGGAGTCGTGGTTCGAACAGTCACTGACCCGGCTGCTGCCCGGCGACAACAGCGACGTGGTGAACATCGCCCGGCAGCTCTCGCTGGGAGCAACCGTGCTGGCCGTCTCGAATATCTACGGCATCGCCAAGCTGTGGGCAGGCGCAGACCCCGCCCACACGTGGCACAGGCAGCGGCGCTACTACCTGCTCACCCTCACCGCCACCGTTGTCATCCTGATCGCAGGGACGCCCGCCCGCCGCGCCGACCAGTTGATCGACCAAGCCCTCGGCTGGCCTGCCGTCGTGATCTGGATCGCGTTTTCCCTGCCGCTCGGTGCGACGGCTGTGCTCGTCAGCCGGGCAAGCGTGCGCGAGATGCGCGCCGCGGGCGATAGCCCCTGGCAGGAACGCGCACTGTACACGGTGGTCCTGTGCACCGCGGTGGGCATGGGGATTGTCGCGGTCGCATACCCGATCGATTCGCTTGTCAGTGTCCTGACCGGCCAACCGCCATTCGATCCCGAAATGCGCTGGAAAGCATGGTGCGGGTTCCTTCTCTCGGCGGTCGGCGCTCCCGCCGTGGTCACGGTGCCGCTGATCAGCGCCTTGGTCTCCCATGTCGGATGGGACCGCACCAGCCGATATCGCCGCCGCTTGCAGCCCATGTGGGCCGATCTCACCGCAGCCGTACCGGAAATCGTCATGGAGACGCGGCGCGACCTCGACGGCCGAACAGACCCGGCCATCCGTCTGCACCGCATGACGGTCGAGATCCGCGACAGTCTGCTGCATCTCAAGCGCTACAGCGACTGCCCCGACGATCTGGCCGCCACCGGCGGCGACCCGCACATCTATGCCCGTCGCGTCGCCGAGGCCATCGCAACGAAAGCTGCCGGGCACGCCCCGCGCGCGAGCCGGCTCACGCCGCGGCACCAAATCCAACCGGGGGCAAGGGATCTCACCGCGGAGCTGCGCCAGCTCCTCGCACTCGCCAAGGCATGGCCACACGTCCGCGGCCTGACAAAATCGCCGTAGCCGTCGCGCGTCGGTGTATCCGCCGCCGTCGACTGCTCGAAATTCCTCATCGGCGCCGTCGGAGTTCGAACGTCATCCCCGCGGCCCGCATACGGTCGGAGAGCGCGTCGCCCATCGCCGTCGCCGGAGTGAGGACTCCGGCCAGTCGCGGCAACTGTGCGCTGTCGAAAGCCAGGCACAGGCCGGCCTCGCCGAGCATCACCGCGGTCGCCTGATAGCCGGGGTCGCCGGTGCCGGAGAAGGTCGCCACGTAAACCGCACCCGACGAGGTGCGGGCGAAGGTTTTCATATCGAACCATCCTTCGGCGCGGGCCTCGTCGTTCGGCCCGGTGCCCGGTTCGGGAAGCATTCGATCGAGGAGCTTGCGCCCCATCGCGGATCTGGACAGCACCGCGCCTGCCGCCATGCCGGCGGCGATGCCCGCCGTGACCGCGGCGGCGATCAGCGGCGCGGCCGGTGAGTCTCCCGCATGCATGACTTCTCGGTAGCGGAAGTTCTTGCCGTACACCCAACCGAGCAGACCGTTGCTACGCCGGACGATCTTCGTGTTGTGCGGTGCCATGACGAACGTGCCGACCCACCCCCGCAACGTCGGATCGATGGTGTTCGCCCGGTGCAAGGCCTGGTCGGACTGGCAGCCGACGTTTGGATCCTTCGACTCGTCCGGACTCAACGAGTACGGGTGGGATAGCACCGACCGCTTGGCGGGGTCGTCCGCGATGGCCTCCAACATCGCGCGTGCGGAGTCGACTGTGCCCCCGCTGACGCCGCCCTGCACTGTCGCGACGAGGGTTGTGTCCTCGAGTGCGCCGGAGTTGTCCGCGACCGCGCGGCGGTAGAGCTGGTAGACGCTCAGGTCCGACGGAATCGAGTCGAAGCCACAGGAGTTCACGATCTTGGCCCCGCTGGCCACGGCCTGATCATGGAACCGATCGATAACTTCCTTGGTGAATATGGACTCGCCGGTGAGGTCGGCATAGTGCGTGCCCGCCTTCGCGCAGGCGGCCACCAGAGGCATGCCATAGCGCTGATACGGGCCGACCGTGGTGACGACGACAGTGGTCCGCGCGGCGAGTGCGTCGAGTGCGTCATGATCGGCGGCGTCGGCCACCACCAGACTCCAGGCCGCGGCGGCCGGCGCCAAGCTGTCGCGGACTGTTGTCAGCTTCTCCAAGGAACGCCCGGCCAACGCGATTCGCGCCGTTCCCGGTGCCGCGGCGGCGAGATACTCGGCGGTGAGCTTTCCGACGAATCCTGTTGCACCGAAGAGAACAAGGTCGAATTCTGGGCCTTCTTGCATGTCCAATCCACTTCCGGTCGATGTTGTGTCCGACATTTCGGCTGGATCGCAGTCGATCCCGCCATGTGCTGCATTACGTGCGCGCCCGGCGCTTCCGCCGAAACCGGCGAATGCCCGGCCGACCCGGCGCGACCCGATGGGGCCACAGGCATCCGTCGTGCCCCCGTCCGTGTGCGGTGGGTTGCTGGTTCGCGGTGCATTCGATCTATCCTCCTGTTCAGGTGGCAGTTTCGTTTGGGCGTGATGATCGAAACCGGCACCGTTGAAGGGCTCATGGTGTTGTGAGGGCGACGACCGGCCGCATGCGGGTGGCCCGCACACACGTCGACGAGGTCGCGGCGAGGGAGATCACGAAGGCGCCGACGACCGTCGCGGGGTACATCCACCACTGGCCGGAAGGAATCGGGGACCCGGTCTTCACGATGCTGTAGGGGACAGCGGTGGCCGCCGCCGCGATCGTGCCGAGAACTACCGCGATGCCTGTCGCGGCAATGCTTTCGACGGCGACCATACCCAGCACCTGACGTCGTGTCGACGAGATCATCTGGAGCAGACCGAATTCCCGGCGCCGGTTCCAAGTCGCCGCGATCGACGCATTGATGACGGCGATGGTGCAGAACGCGATGATCATCCCCACGACCAGGTAATTCGCGGCCGCGAACTGCGGGCCGATGTCATCGGGCGCGCGATCGATGATGCTGTCTTCGGTACTCTGCATGTACAGCGTGCCGGTCGCGATGCCGACGAGTAGCGCCAACGGGCCTACGACAGTGCTCGCGACCGCGGCGCGGGCGTCCACATTCCGCAGAGCCAATCGGACGACGCTGCTCCGCGCCAGTGCGCCGACCCGCCCGACCGTCGAGACGACAGCGGGACTCAACAGTGCCGCACCGATCGCGACGCCGATGCAGGCCGGTCCGGCGACTGCGGCCAGCAGCGGTCCGTCGGTCATGAACAGTGTGCCGACCCCGGAGCCGAGGCCGAGCAGCAGGAATGCCGCGCCGATCATCGGTTTCGCCAGGGAGACCGTGCCCTCTTCCGCGCCCGCCGCGTCGGCCAGGGCGAGCACGAGTGCCACCTTCGCCGCGCGTCGGCCCGCGACCAGGGCGGCCACGATCGCGGCCAGCAGCGAGACCGCCACGCCCGCACCGACGGTCCACCAGCCGGTAACGAGCTGGATCGGCCCGTGCACGACACCCACCGCGCGCATCCGGCCGAGCAGAAACGCACCGAGCCCGACACCGGGTGCGAGGCCGGCGATTACCGCGGGACCGGCCACCATGAGCGTCTCCACCAGCACCATGGCGCGCACCTGGTGGGGAACAGCACCGATCGACCGGAGCAGAGCCAGCTCCCGCCGCCGCTGCTGGATTACGAGCGTGACGGTGGAAGCGATGCCGAACGCCACCACCGCGACGGTCCAGCCGCCCATGATCGCCGCGAGGATGGCCATGGAGTTCGCGCTGTCGTCCGGTGCGGTGAGACCGGTCTCGGCGAGTGCGGCGAACGCGGTCAACAGCGCTGTGCCCGTGCTGATGACGCACGCCGAGGCGATATACGCCGAGGAACGAGCCCGGAGCGTGCGAAATGCGAAACGCCACATCATCGGACACCGCCGTGCCGGGCGAAGCCGTCGGTCAGCCTGGTCATTCGCGCGGCGACCGCGTCGGCGGTCGGCCGCCGCACAGCGTCGACCACGCGCCCGTCCGCGAAGAACACCACGGCATCGGCGACGGATGCGGCGACCGGATCGTGGGTGACCATCACGATAGTGCGGCCGGAGCGGTCGACGGCGTCTCGGAGCAGGCCGAGTACCTCGGCGGCGGCCCGGCTGTCGAGCGCCCCGGTCGGCTCGTCGGCGAAGATCACCGCGGGTTCGCTCAGTAGTGCGCGGGCGATCGCCACCCGCTGTTGCTGCCCGCCGGACAGCGTCGCGGGGCGCGCGTGCGCGTGCTGCGCGAGACCAAGCCGGGCCAAGACGTCGCGTACGGCGTCGACGGGGATCCGCCGAGAGGCAAATTCCGCGGGAAGCGTGACATTTTGCTGCACGGTCAAGGTCGGCACCAGATTGTAGGACTGGAAGACGAAGCCGATCCGATCCCGGCACAGCCGCGTCAGTGCGGTCTCGTCGAGCGCGGTCAGCTCGATTCCGTCGACCGTGACCGACCCCGAATTCGGTCGATCCAATCCGGCCGCGCACTGTAGCAACGTGCTCTTGCCCGAGCCGGACGGTCCCATGACGGCGGTGAAAGAGCCGCGCGGGAAGGCCAGGCTCACGTTGTCGAGCACCCGCGTTGTCGTGGGGCCCGCACCGTAGACCTTGACCACCTCACGCAACACCACGCTGTGGTGCGTGAGCTCCGGCTCAGGCGCCCGGTGTGAATACAGTGTACGAGTCATAATTGTGATGGTACCGAACGTATTCTCGCGGTGGATATCGAGACGCAGATACCTACTTTGAACAGGGATTTGATCTGCAAATAGCTCGTGGCTATCAACACGGATACGGTATCGAGTAGACTTTCGTCACCAACCATTTTTCGTGACGAAAAGAGCTTCGTGATGGCGACTTGCCAGGTGTGTGGCCGCGAACTGGCGCCCGCTGTACGGGGTAGACCAGCACGGTACTGCTCGCGCGCCTGCCGTGCGCGGGCGTACCGCGAACGCGTCGCGGTGAAGCAACAGGGAGTCGCCGAGCCGATCGAAGCATCAGTTGCCACACTCACGGTCGACAACGTGGTGCGCGCTGCGATTGCGCTGGCGGACCGCGAAGGCGGCGCGGGGCCGTCCATGCGCCGCACCGCGGCCGAACTCGGTGTCGGCGTGATGTCGCTGTACCGCTACGTCCCCGGCAAAGAGGAACTCGGCGGGCTGATGATCGACACGGTTTTCGGCGACCATCCGCTGCCGGAACCCGGTCCGCTTGGCTGGCGAGCGAAGTTGGAGCTGTCGGCCCGCCAGGAATGGGACATCTACCGCGAACACCCCTGGGTACCTCAACTGTTCGCCATCACGACCCGCCCGCCGGTCGCGCCACGCATGATGCGTTACACCGACTGGCGCATCCGGGCGGTGGACGGTCTCGGTCTCGATTTCCCGACCATGGTGCGCATCGCGATCATGGTCTCCACGCACACCCAGAGCGCCGCCTATCCGCTCGCCCGGGAGCGGTACGAGAGCAGCACCCGTGAGCAGTGGATCGGCGCACGCAGCAGCAAGGTCCGGGAACTCTTCGCTTCCGGCGAGCTGCCGATGATCGCACGCTTCGACGCCGACGCGTTCGATGCCTCTCAGCCGCAGAGCATCTTCGAATTCGGCCTGCGCTGCCTGCTCGATGGTGTCGCGAAAATCGTCCGCGGCTAGTCAGGGCGCCGCAGGGTGGATGCCACCGGTGGTCACGGTAGGCCGGCGAGGGCCGCGACGACTGCCCATGCGTCGGCACGTGGTTCCGAAGTCCAAGGGGCCGTTGGTTTGTGGATCCGTAGCGAGACCACGCCGTGCAGGGCGCACCACGCGCGCAGCGCGAGGTCCGGGGACTTCTCGGCGGCCGGTAACAGGTCGGCCAGACGATCCAGCAGATCCAGTCCCGGCCCGGTACCGGGCTCGATCGAGGGATCGGGTCGTTCGAACAGCAACTGGTAGGCGCCGGGATGATTCTCGGCCCACGTCAGATAGGCATCGATCAGCGAACGAAGCCGGTCGACGCGGGTGCCGTCGGGCATGTCCGCGGCGTCGAGCGCATGCCGCAGCCGGCCGAACAATTCCTCGGTCACGGCATAGTTCAGCGCATCTTGAGACGGGAAGTGCATGTAGACCGCGCTGGGCGCGACACCGCAGGCCCGGGCGATGGCCCGCAGTGACGGCGTCGGCAACGACTGCGGTTCCAGCAGCAGCTCGATCGCGGCGGCAACCAACTCCGCGCGCAGCCGCTCGCCCTCTCCGCGCGCTCGTCGTTGGCGTGTATCGGTCATCGAGGCTCCCTTGACATAGATCACTGAACAGATGTTAAGTATAGCTAGCTGAACACCTGTTCACCTTCAGGAGGCGACATGAAGAACTGGGATGGCGCGACGGCGGTCGTGACCGGTGCGAGTAGCGGAATCGGCGCGGCATTCGCCACGGCCTTGGCGGAAAGACGGTGTGACCTGATCCTGGTCGCCAGGCGCGAGCATCGGCTGCGCGAGCTGGCGACAGACCTCGAACACACCTTCGGTATCCGGGCTCGGGTCGTCACCGCGGACCTTTCGATCCCCGCGGATGTCGAGCGCCTCGCCGCCCTGCTGAGCGCGGACGAGCACCCGATCGACGTGCTGGTCAACAACGCCGGTTTCGCGACCCACGGCCCGCTCGCCGACCACGACCGCGCGCGCGTGCGCGAGGAGATCGCGGTCAACATCACCGCCGTCGCGGAACTGACCCGGGCGGCACTGCCGGACATGATCCGGCGCGGCCGCGGAGCGGTGATCAACATCGCCTCCACCGCGGCGTTCCAACCGATCCCGTTCATGGCCGTCTACGGCGCGACGAAGGCGTTCGTGCTCTCGTTCACCGAGGCGTTGTGGGGCGAGCTGGAAGGTAGTGGCGTCACCGCGCTCGCCGTGTGCCCGGGCGCCACCGATACCGAGTTCTTCGAGGTGGCGGGCGAAGCCGCCAGTGTCGGACGACGGCAGACATCGGAGCAGGTGGTGGCGACGGCTCTGCGCGAACTGGACCGTCGCACGCCCCGGCCGAGCGTGGTATCCGGGCTGACGAACGCGGTGTCCACGCGTCTGCCGCGGTACCTGCCGCGCCGCACCACGATTCGCCTGACCCGTGGATTGGTCGCCGCGAAATGACCATGTACGCCCTGCGTCCCAGCAGCCTGCGCGATATCTCTTCGATGCGCCGCCACCTACTCAGCGAACGTATCGTGGACGCATCGGCGCAGCGAACCTTCGACATTCTCGCCACCGGGGAAGGCCAAGGGGAGTGGGCCGACGGGTACCGGGCCACCACCTGGTACGGAAATGCTGCGCATGACGTGGGAACGATCCGCGACATTCACTTGCGCTGGATCACGGTGCGCGAACGATTCCTGGCCTGGGAGCCCGCCGCCCGTTTCACGTTCTCCGCCGATGCCATGTCGATCCCGCTGGCGCGCCGAATGATCGAAGACATCACCTTCGAGCCGCTCGGCCCCGACCGCTGCCGCATGGTCTGGCAGGTACACCTCGACCCGGCGCCGGCGCTGCGCCCGGTCGAATCACTGGTGATGCGGCGCCTTTTCGAGCCGATGTTCGACTCGTTCGCCGCCGGACTCGCCGGATTCGCTCGCACACATAGTACTCGCGGGATGGTTTGACCATGGCGGCTAGTGAAGTTGGCGGTCCCAGTCTTGGGCCCATGCGGTGATCGGTTGCAAGCTGTGGATGAGTCGTTGTCCGATCGGTGTCAGCGAGTAGCCGTTCACGTGGTCGACGATGCCGGCCGCCGTGAGTTCATGGAGCCGACGGGTCAGCACGCTCGAGGAGATTTCGCCGCATGCCGTACGCAGTTCGCGGAAGGTCGGTGGGTGTGCGGCTCTGTCGAGTTCCCAGATCACTCGCAGGGTCCACCGCCGCCCGATCAGGTCGAACAGGGCCATGATCGGACGGCCGGTCGAGGAGCCGCGGACGGGATGTCCGGGTCGTGGCGCGTCGGTGGGCATGGCTATCCGGCCTGGCTGGGCAGAGGTGAATCCTGCAGCCGCCGTGCCATTTCCGCGATCGCGATGCGCAGGGTTCCCAACGGACGCAGGAACAACGTGACGTGTGTGATCCGATCGGAGGCGTCGCGTTCCTCGCGCAGCATGCCCTGCAAGTGGTGATCCTCGACCTGTGCGGTGAACGCGAAAACCCCGTCCCGTTCGGCTCTCCACTGGTTCGTCTCGGTGATACCACCGAGCACTGTCGAGATCAGTCCCAGCACGTGTGTGGCGTCCTCGCGCCCGTGATAGTCGGCGACCGGGCTGGTGAAGATCGCGTCGTCCGCAAGATGCTGTGCGAGGTCCTGCGAGCGGTCGGCTTGCCAGAAGGAGAGAACCACACTGTCGCTCATGCCTCTATTTTAGAGGCATGAGCGACAGTGTGGTAGGCGCTGGTCCGGCGGCCGCAACCGCGGCAGACGAACTCAGCGGCTCGCGCGCAGTATGCGGATCGCGCGCAGTGCGGGGGGCGGTTCGCCCTCGAAATTTTCGGATCCGTCGAGGTAGCCGGCGATGAGGTCGGGGGCGGAGTGGTCTTCGAGGTCGGTGAAGCCGAGGGCGCGCAGCTGTGCGGCGAGGTCGTCGGGCGTGAAGTAGCTGAACACGGGTTCACCGAGGCCGGCCAGCCGATCGGCGCGGGCCTGCTGGTGCGCACGGTCCACATCGGTGTCCGCGGGCTGCAGGTAGTCGAAGACCACCTCGACCGGCTGGGCCTGACCGGCGATGTATTCGAGAGTGGCGTGGGCGGCGTCGGGAGTCAGATAGAAGACGACGCCGAGCCACACGAAGACGGCCGGGTCCGTCCGTTCGAATCCGGTGGATTCCAACGCCGCTGCCAGCGTCTGGGTTTCGAAATCGACCGGCACGAAGGTCAACGTCTCGGGGCGGTCGATTCCGGCGGTAGTAAGGCGTTCGCGTTTCCACGCTTGGGTGGCGGGGTGGTCGACCTCGAAGACACGCAAGTCCGGGCGCGGATTGCGGTAGGCGAAAGTGTCCAGACCGGCGCCGAGGATCACGACCTGCCGCACACCAGCGGCGATGGCCGCGGCCACGGCGTCCTCGGCGAAGCGCGCGCGGGCGGCGAAGAACAGTCGGCGGGGCCGATCGCTGACCCCGTCACCGAGGTGATCGGTTGTGGGTGTTCCCTTTTCGGCCAGGTCCTCTGCGGTGACGCCGAGTAGACGTGCCGCCAGGGGGTCGGTGAAGATTTGTGGTCGGTCAGCGATCTGGTGATAGGCGCGGGCGTACGCGGTGATGAGCGCTGTACGGCTGGGTCCGTCGTTATCCATGTTCGACAACCTAGTCACGAGTGTGGCGCACGCTCTATGAATTACTCACGCTCACTCCGATCTGCGCACCCGCAACCCGATGATCACCTCGCGACTGGTTATCGCGATGTCCGACAACCGCCGCCGGTAACGGCTGTGAACCCGCCAGGAACACCCCGCAGCCGGAACACGCCACCGGATCCTCACCGGTAGCAGCCTCGATTCCCACTGCCGAACCCGCCGCGCGCACCACCTCGATCCGCGCATATCCCTACCGAGGGTCAGGAGCCGTCGGATACACGGTCCAGAACGCTACCGTCGGCTATCGGCTATCGGCTATCGGCTATCGGCTATCGGCTGGACTACTCCGACCCCATATTTCCCATTAGCTGGGATCGGTACGGATCGAGCCAACCGGCCACCGCCCTCCAGTCGGCTGGGGTCATTCGAGCAAGAGGATGCGCCTCTGACTCGAGACAGTATGTGTGCAGGCGTCGACGCTGATCCGCTGCCGATAGCAGCGCTCTTCTGCATCGTGAGCAGAATCTGTTCGTTGTTGTATGGATGTTCTCGTCCATTGTTCTCCCGCCAGTAAATGCGCGAAGAGGATCGGAACCGGTTGGCCGGTCCCCGATGACGGGACCACCCGGTCTTTGAGTCCGGGTTGTATTCGATCCAGTTTCAGTTGGTGGTGCAGGCCACCGGGTGGTGGCGGTGGGTGCAGCGGGCAGCGTATTCGGCGGGTGTGAGATAACCCAGCGCCGAGTGCCGATGTCCCCGGTTGTGTTCGTCCTTGAAGTCGCCGATCACCACCCTGGCCTCGAGCAGGCTGGTCCAGTGGTTGCGGTTCAGGCATTCGGTGCGCAGCCGCCGGTTGAACGACTCGATGAACCCGTTGTTCCATGGCGTGCCCGGCGGGATATACACCATTCCGACCCTGTTCGAGCAGAACCGTTGCAGTGCTTGGGAAATCATCTCCGGCCCGTTGTCCATCCGCAGCACCTTCGGCGCGCCGCGGACCGCGAACACGTTCTCCAACTCAGCGACAAGTCGCTCAGCGGTGATCGACCGCTCCACCACGTGCAGCAGCGACTCGCGGGTGTGCTCATCGACCATCGACGCGATCTTCACCGCCCGCCCATCGATGGTGGAGTCGAACTGGAAGTCCAACGCCCACACCACCTTCGGCGCATCCGCGTCGATCGGCGGCATCGATGAAACACCCGCGCGTTTGCGCGGGTGCTGCTCACGCACCTGCAGTCCCTCCTCCCGCCACAACCGGTGCACCCTCTTCTTGTTCACCGCGTGGCTCTCGCCGAACCGCAGCGCTGCCCAGGCACGTCGGAACCCGTGACACGGATGTTTCGTGGCGTAGCCGCGCAGCCAGGCCCGCAGACCGGCATCCGGATCGGCTGGTGTGGCCGCCACCGGCACACGGCGATAAGTCGAACGCGAAAGCCCGACCACTCTGCACGCGAATCGTTCCGACATACCGAAACCGTCTTTCAGCATGTCCACGACGCGGCGGCGAGCGGCCGGGCTCACCATTTTCCCTTGGCGATCTCCCGCAGCGCGTCTTTCTCCAGCTCGGCATCGGCCAACAGTCGCTTCAACCGCGCGTTCTGCTCTCGCAGCTCCTTGAGTTCTTTCGCGGCGTCGGTGTCCATTCCGCCGTACTGGCGGCGCCAGTTGTACAGCGTGGCCGCCGAGACCTCCAGCTCGGCGGCGATCTCCTCACCCGAGCGGCCCTCCGCGGCCAGCTCGTCGGCACGGCGCAGCTTCCGCACGATCTCCTCCGCGGAATGCCGCTTGCGTCCTGCCATGTCCCTCAGTGTCCCTTCCGACCCTCATCAGGGCCATCAGGACTCTAATACCGAGCGGTCTCATTCAGTGGGAACGGGCCACGGTTGTGTAGCGCTATCGAGACCGAGCCGATCAGTCGTCGGTTACGAGCACTGTGTCCATGTCCACGTAGCTGCGAACAACCATGCGAATCGGTGACGTCCAGGCGAGCTGGATCGACGCGCTCAGGATCCGGCGACGCTATCGCGCGTCGGCCATGCCATGTACGGCGAACTGGCGCGTGACGTGCGTGGCACGGCGACTCGCTGACGAGCCTGCCTGAGGGGTCATCGGTGCGAGATTGCTCGAGTTCGGAGCGGCCTCGACAATGCGCATGCGCAGTTCGCGTCGGCGATCTGACCTGAGGCGGAGCGTATTCCAGCATCGGCTGGTCGCGTCGGGTCGATTCTGTCGCACCATTGGCTGTGCAGTGTTCGCCAGCCTTCGGGGGCCGTGCGGGTCCACTTCTCTTGCAGCTCTGCCGCAGCCAAGGCGGGGTTCTCGCGCTCGACTTCGTTTTCCGCGTGTGCGGCCCGGTCGACCAGCGCGGTCCAGCGGTGGAAATCCTGATGGAGTGCCTGTTCGGCCTTCTTGTGCACTGTCAGCTCCTTAGGTGACGGTTGTCGTTGTTTCTGAACCTGCGCTTCTGGATGGTGCGCTCGGATACCACAAGTCGGATCTGTATATCGCGAGCGTTGCTGTGGGCGGTGACTGGTTTGTGACGTGTCACGGCTCCTGGCTCACCTTGATTAATTGATGCACCGCATCAGATTTCGATCTATCGGTACTCGAATGTGCCGATGCCCCTCGCTGTGCGTATTGACACAGCTACATGCTCGGTCGGCTGCATGTGCGGTAGGTGCGGCCACGGCTACCATGCCCGTGGCGCCGAGGGCGACGCCGATGCGTTCGCGATTCGCGCCGCAGCGCTGGGTTAGATGTCGGCAGTCAGACATTGTGCATCGATCTCTTGTACGGAAGGATCGGATTCCGACAGCGCGTAGGGCTGCACGGACCCTTGGAGAGAGCCGCTGAGGCTCGCCGATGGAGCGGTCTTCTGTTGTCGGATGCTCAACTCTCCGGCGTCACGCATTCGCGCGGCTACCATCCCGTCATCACGGGGCTGACCGCGGTGTCGGGTGGCCAACGTTTGATGTCGGCTTGGTCACAATTTAAGCACAGACGGTTAACTATGCACAGGGCAAGTAGGGACTTTTCTATCAAAAGCCGCAGGTCTGCCATGGCTTCGTCGCCCAACCAGCGAATTTGCTGACTGCATGTGATGCATGTCACATGCGATATCTATTGACGGTTACCTGACCCTCTGTGTCCGACTTCCGGCTCGACGGAGCGGATATGAATTCGCCACCTGAGTGTGGTGGCGTGGGCCGGCCGCGAGGGCTGAGGGCTCTGCAACGAGTCGGTGCTACGTCGGCATGGTCTATTGCCGTGCGATGTTGTCGCAGTGCGGGATTCAGCCACCGCTGTATTTTTTGGGGAGGCGGAACGCGCCGCACTCGCGGCGCCAACTGCACATCCACGGAGCCAACGGGTCCGCACCCGAACACAACAAGCGCGCACTCGAATACATCTCCTCAGGACAAGTGCCGGTGAAAGACCTCATCACCCATCGCATCCCCCTCGAAAACGTGCTGGACGCCTTCTCGATCGTCAAGAACGGCGCGGCCATCAAGGTGACCGTGGAGCCTTGAGCTGTCGGCGGCCTTCCGTGCCCGGCCGCGGGCCGGGGACGGAAGAAGCCCTCTGCGGTCCGTGTCGCGTCACGGACCCAGATGGGCGACCGTGCACACGGGTGTGCAGAAGGTCGATCGGACGGTGAAGAACACCGCACCATCGCGAGTTGCGGTGCGCCGCGATCGGAGATCACCCGGACGCCGCCTCCTCGAATAGGTCAAGGGGTGACCGGCCACGCCCGGAGTTGTTCCTACAACGGCTGAGATCACTATCGAACCGGGAACGTCCGGCAGTCCTACCGGCTTGCAGTACCTGCGACGTGTCCGTGGCCTTGGCAGCAGATGTCGGGTGTGTGCCGATTCGTCGGCGGGTACCCGCAAGTTGCGCGAGCACTGAGGTTGTGGCGCTGGAATCAGGTGCCGAACAGCGAGCGAGGTTGTCAGAGATGCCGCGGGCTGGTGCGGAGCGTGAATGCAGTGTGGCCTGTCCAGGCCCTGTGGCTGACAGGGGGTTTTCCGCCGCGCCGGTCGGTTGAGGCGGGAAATAGGTATACCGCGGGTCATTCGACCGTCGCCGGGCGCGTCTTTCCATCGCAGGCTGGAGCGGAACCTGTCAGCACCCTCTCGTGGAGGCCCGTATGTACCCGCCTGACCTGGAGAAAACTGCGAAGTGCCTCGGCGACGACAGCGGGCTGTGCGCGGATGACGTGTTGATGATTCACCGTTGCGTGCGGTGCGCCAAGCTGCTCGCGCCGATCACGTCCGGGTGTTCGTCCTGTGGATCCGGCGAGCTCGAGCGTGTGCCGTCCTCAGGTGCGGGCTCGGTCGTGTCGTGGCGGGTTGTCGACCGAGCCTCGACCGATCGGCCAGGTAGGTTGGTGCCGCTGACGATCGCGATCGTGGCGCTCGACGAGGGCCCTTGGGTCTACACCTCCCTGGAAGGGGAGATCCCCTCGTCGCCGGGCCGGTCCGTGCGCGTTCGATTCCAGCCCCATCCATGGGAGGACCGGTTCCCAGTCTTCGCGGTCAGCGCCGATCCCCGAAATTCGGCGTAGTGGCCCGCGACGCGCCTATCCGATCGAGACTGATCGATGCACCGCTCACCAGATCAATCTGTCTACCGAGGCCACTTTGCCACGGGTACGTCGGTGTCCAACCAGTGCCGTAGCGGGTGGGCCTGCTAGATAGCGTGCGCTGCGGCTCGGACCAGCGCCGCGACAGTTGCCACGCCGGGCGAGTTTTCCGATTCCCGTCGGGCCAGCATGAGATCGACCGTTTCCGGCTGCCGGAGTGGTCGGTAGGTGACGCCGTCCAGTCCTAGGCTGCGGACGGGTTCGGGGGCGAGGGCGACGCCGAGGCCGGCGGCTACGGAGACGGCGAGGGTGGCGGTTTCGCTGACTTCCAGGACGGGAGGTCGGAATCCGGCGCGGGCGCATGCGTCGAGCACCAGGTGGTGCATGGTGGATCGGTCGCCGGAGGGGTGGGTGATGAATGTTTCGCCGTCCAGGGCGGCGAGATCGACCGGATCGGTGTGGGCGAGTGGGTGGTTGACGGGGAGGACGGCGAGAAGGTGTTCGGTGCGCAGTGTTTCGAGCACGATGTTCGGCGCGTCGGGGCTCCGTGCGAGGAGGTGGTGGAGTCCTCGGGCTGGTCCCGGTTCGGAGCTCGGTTGGGGTCGGACCAGTGCCAGGTCGTATTCGCCGGTGGCCAGGCCGTCGAGCAGTTGCGGGGACAGCAGTTCGCCGCGCACTCGCAGGTCGATGTCGGGGAGTTCGGTGCGGACCATCCGGGTCAGGCGGGGGAGGACGTCGTAGGTGGCGGTGCCGATGAAGCCGACCGAGACGCGGCCTGCGCTGCCGCGGGCGAATGCCGCCATGTCGTCGGTGGCGCGTGCGCATGCCGCCTCGATCCGCCGGGCGTGTTCGGTGAAGCGTTCGCCAGCGGGGGTGATCTCGACGCGGCGGGTCGAGCGGTCGAACAGCTGAATCCCGAGTTGGGTTTCGAGTTGTTTGATCTGCTGGGACAGGGCGGGTTGGGCGATGTGGACGCGAGCTGCGGCCCGGCCGAAATGACGCTCGTCGGCGAGGGCGAGGAAGTAGCGCAGGGTCCGCAGGTCGAAGTCCACACAGCAATCCTATCGCCGCTACTTATCAATGCGCGTTAAATGAGTATTGGACTGCATCAATCGAGGTGTTTACCGTCGAGGCGTGACCGATTCCTTCGTCTATGCCGCGGCGCGTACGCCGTTCGGGCGTTTCGGGGGTGCGCTGGCCGATCAGCGCCCCGATGATTTGGCCGCCGCGGCCCTGTCCGGTGTGCTCGCCAAAGCACCGCACCTGTCTCCTGATGCGGTGGGGGATGTGATCTGGGGGTGTGCGAATCAGGCCGGGGAGGACAATCGCAACGTCGGCCGGATGGCGGTGCTGCTGGCCGGGCTGCCGACCGGGGTGCCGGCGACCACGGTGAACCGGCTGTGTGGCTCATCTTTGGATGCGGTGATGAGCGCCTCGCGGATCATCGAGGCCGGTGACGCGGAGGTGGTGGTGGCCGGGGGTGTGGAGTCGATGACGCGGGCGCCGTGGGTGCTGCCGAAGCCTTCGCGGGCCTTTCCTGCCGGGAACGTCACCGTGGTCTCTACCACGCTGGGCTGGCGGCTGGTCAACGACAGGATGCCTGCGGAGTGGACGGTGTCGCTGGGTGAGTGCAACGAACAGCTCGCGCAGTTTTTCGGGATTTCCCGTGCCCGCCAGGACGAGTTCGCTTCCCGCTCACACCTTTTGGCGGACGCGGCGTGGGATGCGGGTTTCTACGACGACCTCGTGATCGCGGTCGGTGGCCTGGCCCGCGACGAGGGCATCCGTCCCGGCTCCACTGCCGAGAAGCTGGCCGGATTGAAACCGGCGTTCCGGGATGGCGGGTCGATCACCGCCGGGAACGCTTCGCCGTTGAACGACGGCGCGGCCGCGGTCCTGCTCGCGAGCGACTCAGCCGAGTTGGGTATCGATCCGCTGGCGCGGGTCGCGGGCCGGGGGACGTATGCGCTGGATCCGCAGGATTTCGGCTTTGCGCCGGTGGAGGCGGCGAACCGGGCGCTGGCTCGCGCGGGGATCGGCTGGGCCGATGTGTCCGCGGTGGAACTCAACGAGGCTTTCGCGGTGCAGTCGCTGGCTTGCGTGGATGCCTGGCTCACGCAAGGGCTGGCCGACCCCGAGATCGTCAATGCCAAGGGCGGGGCCATCGCGATCGGGCATCCGCTGGGTGCTTCGGGCGCGCGGATCGTGGGCACCTTGGCGCACCGTCTCATCGAATCCGGGCAGCGGTGGGGTGTGGCCGCGATCTGCATCGGTGTCGGTCAGGGATTGGCGGTCGTGCTCGAGAACATGCGGGAGGTGTGGTGATGGTGGAGGTCTGTGCGACGACCGCGGCGGCGGTCGCCGGAATCGCCGACGGCAGTACTGTGCTGATCGGCGGTTTCGGTATGGCGGGCATGCCCGTGCAGCTCATCGAAGCGCTCATCGAGCAGGGCGCGACCGATCTGACGGTGGTGTCGAACAACGCGGGCAACGGCGACACCGGCCTCGCCGCGCTGCTGGCCGCCAAACGGGTGCGCAAGGTGATCTGCTCATTCCCCCGTCAGTCCGACTCGTGGGTCTTCGACCGCCTCTACCGGGCTGGACAGATCGAGCTCGAGGTCGTGCCGCAGGGTACCCTCGCCGAACGCATCCGGGCGGCGGGTGCGGGGATCGGCGCGTTCTTCTGCCCCACCGGCGTCGGCACCCAACTCGCCGCAGGTAAGGAGACCCGCGAGATCGACGGCCGCGCTTACGTTCTGGAGTATCCCCTGAGCGGGGACGTCGCCCTCATCGGCGCCTATCGGGCCGACCGAATGGGCAACCTGGTCTACCGCAAGACCGCCCGCAACTTCGGCCCGGTCATGGCGACCGCCGCCACCACGACCATCGTCCAAGTCCAAGAGATCGCCGAAACCGGCGCGCTCGATCCCGAAGCGGTCGTCACCCCCAGCATCTACGTCGACAAGGTGGTCGCGGTATGAACACCGGCCCGCTCAGCAAGGATCAGATCGCGGCCCTGATCGCCGAGGACATCCCGCCCGGCGCGTATGTCAACCTCGGCATCGGCCAGCCCACCACCGTCGCCGACCACCTGCCCGCCGGTTCCGGCGTGGTGCTGCACACCGAGAACGGCATGCTGAACATGGGCCCCGCAGCGGTGGGTGACGACATCGATCCCGACCTCACCAACGCGGGCAAGATCCCCGTCACCGAGCTCCCCGGAAGCGCCTACTTCCACCACGCCGACTCCTTCGCCATGATGCGCGGCGGGCATTTGGATGTGTGCGTGCTCGGCGCCTTCCAGGTCTCCGCGACCGGTGACCTGGCGAACTGGCACACCGGCGCACCCGACGCCATCCCCGCGGTGGGCGGCGCGATGGACCTGGCCATCGGAGCCAAGCAGATCTTCGTGATGATGACGCTGTTCACCAAAGACGGCACCCCCAAACTCGTCCCGACCTGCACCTACCCCCTCACCGGCCTCGCCTGCGTATCCCGGGTCTACACCGACCTCGCGGTCTTCGACATCGAACCCGACGCAGTCGTCGTGCGCGACACCTTCGGCATCACACTCGAGGAGCTGGCGCGCCGCTTGGACGTGCCCCTGCGAGGCCGACGAGTAACGGCCTGACCGGAGTCACGTCCGGTCTTCCGGCTTCCCGAGTTGCGACCGCCGCAAGACAGCGTGTCACCGGTCGCCGACCGACCACGCGCGCGGTCCTGGAACGAACGGTCGCATCAGCGTTCACCAGGCACCAGCTTCCGGTGGACCGTTCAGCACCGGGAAAGAGGTCAAGTCCGAATGCGTGGTTTAGCGGATGGTGGTCCGCGTCAGGGCCAGGCGTGGCACTGACCAGACGTGAACGCCAGGTCGCAGAGCTTATCGCCCAAGGCGGCACCAACAAACAGATCGCCGCTGAACTGGTGATCTCTCAACGCACCGCCCAGGGCCACGTCGAGCACATCCTCACCAAGCTCGGATTCACCTCCCGCGCTCAGATCGCGGCGTGGATCGCAGAAGGCGCCGATCGACAAAATCAGTGAGCGCCTCGACCAGTTGTCGGTGTGCTGTACCTAAAGCAAGGTCGATACTCGGACACGCCCCACGCTAGGGATGTGTTGAGCGCTGGTGTTCCGCGCCTGAAATCCGTTGATTGATTCTAGGATTGCCGCGATCGCGGTCCGCCACGGCGAACACGTCGTGCAGGCGCATGCCGGTGCCGGTCCATCGGGACGTCCTGGAACGCTGGGCCCGCGGCGACGAGGGCGAAAGTATGAGATTTTGACTGGCTCGGGTCGAATCCGGCCCCATGCCGATGAACGAGAAAACCCCTTCCGACGCTGGTCGGAAGGGGTTTCCTGTGTCGGGCTGACAGGATTTGAACCTGCGACCACTTGACCCCCAGTCAAGTGCGCTACCAAACTGCGCCACAGCCCGTTGCGTCCGCTGTGCGGGCGCTCGAAGAGATTACCGCACGAGGCTGGAGGGGTGCTAATCGGCTGGTCAGAGGGGGTTGAAGGGTTGGGCTGGCCGGGGTGGATCGCCGGTCGGGGAGGAGTGGGCGGTCAGCGGTAGTCGTCCACGTGGTCTACGGCCCATTGGGCGAAGGTGCGGGCGGGTATGCCGGTGACCGACTCGGAAGTGGGGCCGACCGGGCTCGGTTCCGAGCCGGCCTTCGCCCACATGTCGAGGACGGGGCGGTAGTAGACGTCGGCTGCTTCCTCATAGGTCAGTTCGATCAGTCGGACCGGCTCGCCCAGGGCGGCGGCGATGGCGGCGACCTGCTGGTGGTGCGACAGGGATTCGGGGCCGGTGAGCGGGTAGGTCTTGCCCGCGTGGGAGGAGTCGTCGAGCGCCGCGATGGCCGCGTCGGCGATATCGGCCTCGTGGATGGGGGTCAGGTGCAGGTCGGGGAAGGGGACGCGGACGACGCGCTCGGCCCTGATGGTGGGAAACCAGGTGCGGGCGTTGGCGGCGAAGGCTCCCGGCCGCAGGACGGTCAGCGGCAGGCCGGATGCTCGCAGCGGGTTCTCGACCGCGAGATGCCTTGCGCCGATGGGGTTCTGGTCGTTCTCCACCGCGATGGACGACAGCAGCGCGACGTGGGCGACACCAGCGGCCTCGGCGGCGTCGATGAAGTTGCCGATGCCTTCCGCGGCGGCGTAGCAGAAGACCTTGTCCACGCCCGCGAGCGCGGCGGTGACCGATTCCGGGTCGGTCAGGTCGAGTCCGACGAGTTCGACATCGTCCGGCACGGTGGTCTCGGCGGGACGAGAGCTGGCCGCGCGCACCGGTTTTCCGGCCGCGCGCAGCTGGTCGACGACGGTCCGGCCGACGATGCCGCGAACGCCGGTGACGAGGTAGGTCATGAAATATCTCCTTCGGAGCGGGAATCGGTGAGATGGGCGAGAATGCGGCGCAACTGTTCGCCGTAGCGCTGCTCGAATTCGGCGGTCCGGGCCTCCACGCCGAACAGTTCGCGAACCTGGACCGGCAGCAGCAGTGGGGCGATGACCATCCCCATCACCGCGAGCTGGAACGCGGCCGGGTCGAGGTCGGCGGCGACCTCGCCGCGCTCTTGCCGGCGCCTGGTCTCGGCGATGTCGGTCTCGGAGATCGGGTGCGTACCGGTCGGCGCGGCATCGGACAATCCCCGCCACATGAGCAAGCGGATGCCGCGGGGGTCGCGCAGACCATCGCGGAGATAGTTCGTGACCACCTCCGCCAACGGCAGCGCCGGATCGCTGAAGGCGGCCTCACGCTCCAGCCAGTTCTGCTGGAGCGCCCGGTAGAGACCTTCCTTGCCGCCGAAGTAGTAGGTGATCAACTGCTTGTTGACACCGGCCCGCTGGGCGATGTCACCCACCCGGGCACCGGCGTAGCCCTTGGCGGCGAACTCCTCCAAAGCCGCCTCGAGCAGGCAGCGTTTGGTGCGTTCGGCGTCGCGGACGCGGTGAGCGGGATCAGGTGTGCGGTGTGTCGCCACATACCCAGATTAGGCCAGTATTTTACAACTGGCTAATTGTTTTAGACGCTCGGTGGATAGTCGAGGTGCGTTGCCTCGCACCGCGACCCGCCCCATCGCTGTCAAACGAACGCCAGGGGCGGAGACGCCGGAAAGGTCACCGGAACGGCCGCCGGTGCGCGGTGGAAGGAGCTCGGCAGCCACTCCAGTTCGTCGGCGGGGACCGACAGCCGGATCTCCGGAAGGGCGTCCAGCAGTTGGTCGAGCGCTTCCTGGACGATGACCATGGCGACCGACTGGGCCGGACAGGTGTGTGGCCCGGCGCCCCAGGCCAGGTGCGACCGGTTGCCCTGGCGCTCGCCCGCCACCGCCGCGGGATCGTTGTTGCACGCCGCCAAACCGATCAACACCGGTTGGTGCTGGGGCAGCCACACATTCCCGACGATCTGCGGCTGGTTCGGGTATCGCACGCAGGAATTCGCAGTGGGAGGATCGGTGAACAGCACCTCGTCGATGGCGTCCCGGGTGGACAGCGCTCCGCCGAGCAGTTCGCCGCCGAATCGTTCATCGGTCACCAGCAACAGCACGGTGACCGCGATGAGGTTCCACGTCGGTTCGGCGCCCGTGGTGTACAACGAGGCCATCTGCTGCACGAGTTCGGTTTCGCTCAACCGAGCCGGATGCTGTACCAGCCAGGACGCCACATCCGCCGCGGGCGCCGCGCGTTTGGCCGAGATCACCTCGAGCATCGCCGCGGCGAGCGTTCGATGGCTCGCCTCCGCCGAGGCCGCGTCGGCGGCGTCGCGCAGGCTCATCATCGCCGTGTAGGCGTTCTGCCGGACCTCCGGCGGGAATCCCAATACCTCTTCCAGCACCCTGACGGTGAGCGGGATCGCGTACTCGCTGAGCAGATCCGCCGAACCGGCCGCGCAGAAACCGTTGATCAGCGACAGCGCGGTGCGTTCCACGGTGTCGCGCAGCGTGTGCAGGTCGATGCGATCGAGGCTGCCGGTGACGGCGTTCCGGTAGCGAGCATGCTCCTCTCCCGCCGTTCGCGACGCGTCCGGCCGCCAGCGCATCGCCCACGGCACCGGACATCCTTCCGGCACGTTCTGTTCCCATTCGCTGGGATCGGCCGAGAAATGCACGGCGTCGGTGAGCACGTCCAATGCCGTGCGGTAATCGATGATCAATGTCGCGGGCACCTCCGGCGCTACTTCGACCGGGACGAGCGGGCCGTGATCGCTGCGCATCCGCCGGTATGCGGCGTGCGGGTCGGCCGCGAACTCGTTCGAATACAGCTTCATCCTCGCGCACCGTGGCGATCGAAGGGCAGCGCAAGAGACGAGGGATCAGTCAAGACAGGCTCCTGGAAGGAAATGCACGATCGGGAGCGGGATCCGCGCGACTTCTCTGGCGTACGCGAATCCGGCCCTGCGCGGAATAGCCGGGTCGGCTACCGAAGGAAAGCGTGTGCGAGAGAACGACGACACGCAGTGGGTGAAAATAGTCGCAGGCCTGCCGATCGGATCGTGAATCCTGGTGATCCGTGTACCCGGTGCCACCTCGACACTTCTGAACTCCCCTGCTTACGCCGCCGGCATTCGGTGCCACGGCCGAACCCGGCCGTCATACCGACCGGTCCGCCAAAAGTGTTCGACCGCAGCGTAATTCGACTAACGGGGGGAGCATACCGAGGTCTGTCGTCCTTCGCAGCGCGAGCAATTCGAGACAGTCATGCCCCGCGAGACATTCGCCTCCGCGACGTTCTGCCCGGGCATGAATATTTGTAAACGCATCTCTAACAAAGCGTGAACTGATCACCCCCCGACGTGGTGCGTCAAACCATGACACTCGTGGGCGACGACTGCGCAGGGGCCTGCACGACAGTCAATTTCGAACGTTTGCGCAGCGTGAATCCCAGCGTCTCGTACAAATGGATCGCCGACGTATTGCCGGCGGAAGCGTGCAGAAACGGTGTCTCACCCCGCGCGCGGATGCCCGCGCCGACCGCGCGGACCAGGCGCGTAGCGAAGCCGCGGCCACGGAATCCGCCGTCGGTGCACACGGCGCTGATCTCGGTCCAGCCCGGCGGGTGCATGCGCTCTCCGGCCATCGCCACGAGTCTGCCGTCGACCCGCAGCCCCAGATAGGTGCCCATCTCGATGGTCCGTGGAGCGAATGGGCCGGGTTGGGTGCGAGCGATCAGCTCGAGGATCTCGGGCACGGCCGCCGCGGTGAGCCGTTCCAGTTCCGGGTCGTGGGCGACGCGCAGGGCGGTGCCGTCCATCTGCACCGAGTCCATGTGGTTCAGGACCGTCCAGCCGTCGGGCGGCACGTGGCCGTAGCCGCGCAACGCGGTGCTGCCGCCCGGCCCGAGAAGTGTGGCCAGATCGGCCCAGTCTCGTTCGTCCAGCACCGGCGGGTGGCCGACGAACCTGGCGACCTCCGGGTCGTAGCGGCCGATCCGGCCCACCCAGCCGGCGAACCGGCGGTGTTCGCCACGCAGCGACGCCCGCACCGGGTCGTCGAGCGGGTGTAGCGAGGTATCGACGTCGACAATCGAATCAGTGGTCACCGCGCACTCCTCCACAACAGCGTCCGACGAGAGAACGTTAGCGAGGCGCACGATCACCCGACACGGGTTGCGCTCACCGCGATTCCGATGCATCGACCGCGTGGAGGCGCGGGCGGGTCATCGCGCGTGTGTCGAAACCATCGACGTCTGCGGCGTATTCGCGCCGGTGCGGAAGTCGGGCGCGAACGCCGCCACTGTCGCCAGGGCCGAGGCCGCGAAGCACAGCAGCACCGCCCAGCCCAGTGACGCCGACGACGCGGTTCCACCGAATGCCAGTAGTACGCCGGTGGTCAGGGCGATGCAGAATGTGGCCGACAGCCGCTGCGTCAACTGCAGGAAGGACGCGGCCACCCCGTGCAACGACGAGGGGGAGAACGCCAGCGTCACCGCCCGCAGCGGCGGCTCCACCACGCCGCTGGTGAGACCGCAGGCGACTTGGATCGCGGCCAGCACGAGGAACAGAATCCACCCGTCCAGGAACAGTGTCGTGGCGGCGGTCGCCGCCATGCAGGCGGTTTGGACGACGAGCCCGTAGGCTACGACCACGGACCCGTGCACCGCGAAAAGCCGTTGCGCCCAACGCGCCGCGAAGATCCGGGCCAGCGCGGAGGGAATCAGTGCCAGCGCGACCACCAGTGCGGGGATCTTGTGGACCTGGAGGAAGTACACCGTCTTCACCGTGGTGAACGCGAGCATCGATCCGAACCACAGCAGCGCCACCACATTTCCCGTGACGTAGCCCCGGGAACGCATCAACGGCGGCGCGAACAGCGGCAGACGGCCGCGGCGGGCGTATGCGCGCTCCCAGAGGGCCAGTCCGATGACGAGAAGTCCGCTCGCGACGACGATGGCGGCGACTGCTGGGGCGGGGAGACCCGGATCGATGACGGGGATCGTGACGATGACGACGAGCAGTCCGAGCGCCGCGATCCCTGGGAGGTCCAGATCGGTCGAGCGGCGCCCACGGACGTCGCGAGGGAGCCCGCGGAGGCCGAGCGCGACCGTCGCGAGCGTGAACGGCACGGGCAGCACCAGTACGGCGCGCCAGCCCAGATCCGGCGGCAGCATCCAGAGTGCCGTTCCGGCGAGGACCGGCCCGGCGATCGCGGCCAGCGCGCCCGCGGTGGTGTACGCAGCGAGAGCGCGCAGGCGGGCGGCTCCGGTGAAGACGTCCTGGATGACGCCGAGCACCTGCGCGCTGATCACCCCCGCGCCGAAGCCCTGCACCAACCGGCCCGCGATCAGCGGCCACGCGCCGGGGGCGAACGCGGAGACGACGGCGCCCACGAGGAACAGCCCGAGTCCGGCGACGAACAGGTTGCGGCGGCCGTACGCGTCGCCGAGCCGCCCGGCGGGGGCGAGCCCGAGGCCGAAGGTCAGCGAGTACGACGCCAGGTACCACTGCACGTCCGAGTTCGCCAGACCGAGCGTCGACCGCACGTCCGGCGCCGTGAAAGCGACCGCCGCGGAGTCGAGCAGCGTCGCGAAGCCCGCCCCCAGGCAGCACCAGAGAGCGGCAGCCCGATCGCGGATGACCGGTGGGCGGGTGACCGAGGATTGCGGTGAGTGCCTCAACTCGGCACCTGTCCCGCACCACCGTGCGGCCTGATCCGGCCGCCGGTGGTCGTCGCATGCATGCCGGAAGTATCGAGCCGCGACGAATCGATCGGAAGCTTTAAGATCGCCCCGATCTCATGGCCGATGCCCGGCAGGCGGGCCGGAGAGGCGCCGAATCTGACGCTTTCTTGACCTGCCGGTCGAAAACTATTACGGTTCAAATCATGGGCAGGCCGCGCAACTTCGATCCGGACACGGTGGTGGAGCGGGCCATGGAGGCGTTCTGGACCCATGGGTACGCCAACACCTCGCCCGCGCAGCTGGCCGAGGCCACCGGGGTCGGCAAGGGGAGTCTCTACCACGCTTTCGGTAGCAAACGCGCGTTGTTCGACCAGGCTTTGGATCGCTACGACCGGCTCGGTGCCGAGCTGGCCGCCGAGATCCTGTCCCGCCCGGGTTCCACTCGCGACTGTCTGGCCACGTTCCTGTGCGGTCTGGTGGATTCCGACCTGGCCCAGCCGGTTCGGCGCGGCTGCTTGGCGGTGAACACCGCCATGGAACTGGGCGGACACGACCCGGAGATCACCCGCGCGGTCCGCGCCATGCAGGACCGTGTGATCGGAGCGTTGGAGGCTCGCATCGATCAGGGGCGGCGCGACGGTGACGTGCGCGCCGGGGCCGACCCTCGGGCGGCGGCCGAATTCTTGATGAACACCATCGTCGGCCTGCGAGTGATGGCCAAGACCTACGATGCGCCCACGTTGCATCGCGTCATCGATACCGCTTTGACCAGCCTCTGAATTCCGATGCCCGACCGTCGGCCCGCTTGCTGCCCACATTGTTGACCTGTAGTTCAAGAAAGAAAGGTTCCCTCATGGATCTCGAACTGTCCGGCAAGACCGCCGTCGTCACCGGCGCCGGTCGCGGCATCGGCCTCGCGGTGGCGGAGGCGTTGACCGCCGAAGGTGTCCGGGTGGTCGGCGCCGCGCGCACCATCACCCCCGAGCTCGAAAAGGCCAGTGTCGCGGCCGTTCCCGTCGACCTCTCCACTTCCGAGGGGGCGACTCGGTTGATCGATGCCGCCCTCGAAGAACTGGGCGGCGTCGATATCGTGATCAACAACGTCGGCGCGGTGAACGCCGCGCGCCTGGAGTTGGGCGGATTCCTCGAGGTCGATGACGCGCAGTGGCGCGAGCTGTTCGACCTGAATCTGTTCAGCGCGATCTGGGTCACCCGTGCGGCCCTGCCGAGCCTGCTGGAACGGCGCGGCTCGATCGTCACCATCTCATCGATCAACAAGCATCTGCCCGCCGCGGGCCCGGTCGGTTACAGCGAGGCCAAGGCCGCGTTGACCGCGCTCACCAAGCGGCTCAGCGAGGAGTTCGGGCCGCGCGGAGTGCGGGTCAACACCGTCTCTCCCGGCGTGGTCGGCACGCCGCTGTGGCGTGGACCCGACGGCGTCGGCGCCAAGTTCGCTGCCGCGCAGGGACTTTCGCAGGAGGAACTGCTCGCGGCCGTGCCCGAGCAGTTCGGCATCGCCTCCGGCCGGATCAGCGAGCCGGAGGAGGTCGCCGCTCTCGTCGCCTTCCTCGCGTCACCGAAAGCCGCGAATATCGTCGGTGCGGACTACGTCATCGACGGAGGCACCTTGAAGATCGCCTGACGAGGTCCGCGACGGGAGTGCTCTCGTGCTCCCGTCGCATGGTCTTCCGCGTCGAATACGTTCGCGCACTTGGTATCACGAGCTTCGCCGGTATCTGTCGCGTCCGGAAGCGTCAGCATGTAGCGTGGCTGGTCGGACGGCGCGGATAGGAGCGGACTGGTGCGTGTCCATCATTTGGATGCCGGGGGAACCCGTCCCTTCGGAGGCCGTTTGTTCGACGGCCGGCCGGGGTTTCGGCGTACGGCCGCCGGAGCTTGCCACTGTTTGTTGATCGAGCACTCCGCTGGATTGGTCCTGGTCGACACGGGTTACGGCGAGCAGGCGCTGTCGCGGCCGGATGTCTGGGTGGGGCGTCAACTCATCCGGCAATCGAATCCGGTTCTGGACCAGCCGATCGCACGGCAGGTCGAGGCGCTGGGCTTCTCCCGCGACGATGTCCGCGACGTCATCGTCACGCACCTCGATCTCGATCACGCCGGTGGCCTCGCCGATTTCCCGCAGGCCACCGTGCATGTGCACCGGGCGGAACTCGATGCCGTCGCGGGCCCCTTCGGCAGGCGCGAGAAGTTGCGGTATCGGCCGGTGCAATTCGAGCACGGACCCGAGTGGTCGGTGTACGACGAAACCGACAGCGACGCGGAGCGCTGGTTCGGGTTCCAGGCGGTGCGTGAACTGCGGGGGCTGCCGCCGGAAATCCTCATGGTTCCGCTGGCCGGACACACGCGCGGTCATGTCGGCGTCGCGGTCGACACCGGAAACGGCTGGCTGTTGCACGCCGGTGACGCATACACCTATCACGGGCAGATGCGTGCGAAGCCGTCGATGCCGTTGGGCGCGCGAATCTTCCAGTGGTACGTGGACACTCGGCGACAGTCCCGCATCGAGAATCAGCAGCGGCTACGGGAACTCGTCCACGACAACGGCGACGCGGTGACGGTCTTCTCCGCCCACTGTGCGACGGAGTTCGAACGACTTCGCGGTTGACACCCGACGCCCGCAGCGGCACGCGCCTATGATCCGACACCGAAGGATCGGTGCGACGGCCGGCGCCGAAGGCCGGGTTCAGCGCCGGGCGATCGCCCGCGCCACGCTGCGGAAGAGTTTGCGCCGAAGGCTCGTCCGTGCCCTGGCGAGCAGCGGTGGCTCCGGCGCCGGTGCGGTCGCACCGAAGCGGGGGAAGAGCGCGATAGCATTGTCGCGCTGGATGTTTCGCCGCGTGCTGTCGTCACATCCGGGAAAAGTGTCGAGCCCGGCGTTGAAATAGTGGACCGCGGGTTCGGGCGCGAAGGGCCAGTCGCTGCCGTAGAGCACGTGCCCGGGTTCGGCGAACGCGAGCAGGGACGGCAGTGCCGCCGCGCTTGCCGACAACGCGGTATCGAAATAGAACCCGGCGAAGTCGTCCAGGATGTCCAGCGGGCTGCGCCCGGTGTCGTTGAAGATGGCCAGTGCCATGCGGTGTGCGGCGTAGGGGACAAACCCGCCTGCGTGGGCGAGGACGAAGCGGACGTTGGGATACCGCCGCCGAATGCCATTGCGTACGAGCAGGTACGCCGCGCGGGTGGTGTCGAGCAGGAAATCCGCGGCGAATGGCGCGACGCCCGGCACGGCGGGCGCGGGCAGGTCCGCGGGGTGGACGAACGCGACGGCCGATCGCCGGTCCAGCACCCGGAAGAGGTCGTCCTGCCCGTCCTCGCCCAGATAGGTCCCCGCCGCGTTGCCGAGCAGCACGACGCCGTCGGCGTGCAGGTCGTCGAGGGCGCGTCGAGCCTCGTCGGCGGCAGCGGTGACGTCGGGCATGGCGAGGGTTGCGAAGAACCCGAACCGGTCGGGTTCGGCCTGCGCCAGCGCGGCGGTGTAGTCGTTGACCGAGCGGGCGAGTGCGGCCGCCTGTGCCGGGTCGGCCAGGAACGTGGTGCCGGGCGTCGACACCGACAGCACCGCCGAAGCGATCCCGGCCCGCGTGATCGACGCACGCGCCGCCTCGGGACTCCACTCGGGCAGTGCACGCCCGCCCGGGGCGGTCACACCGTGCACCCGCAGCGCTTCGGCATAGTCCGGCGGGATCAGGTGCTGATGCACGTCGATGCGATTCATGGGGTTTTAGCAGTCCTTTCTCCGGGCGCACCGGGCTCGAAGAGGTCCGGACCCTCACTCTGGCGCACCCTCGGGTCGTTGCGCAAGCAATTCTGATGATTTCATCATTGTTGCTTGACAGACTATTTCTACATAACTGATGATTGCATCAGATCAACGATCTGGGAGGTAGTGGTGACAACCGACAGTGCCGCCGAGACCGGGCGGATGATCCGGGTCGGCAATCGAGACATCTTCTACAGCGAAGCCGGCGCGGGCGTCGCCGTGGTGCTCTTGCACGGGGGCGGACCTGGAGCCAGCGGCAGGTCGAACTACTCCCGCAACATCGAGGCGCTGGCCCGGCGTTTCCGGGTGATCGTTCCGGACATGCCCGGCTACGGGCGCTCGACCAAGCGCATCGACCAGTCCGATCCGTTCGGCGACTTGGCCGCGGCGGTCGGTGGGTTGCTCGACGCCCTCGATATCGACTCGGCACACCTGATCGGCAACTCCTACGGGGGAGCGGCGGCGTTGCGGTTGGCCATGGACCGACCCGAGAAGGTGCGGAAACTGATCCTCATGGGCCCCGGTGGGGTGGGCACCACGCGCGCGTTGCCGACCAAAGGCTTGCAGTCGCTGCTGTCCTATTACGGCGGTGACGGCCCGAGCCGGGCCAAGCTGGCCGAGTTCATCCGCGAGTATCTGGTTCACGATGCCGGCGGTGTCACCGAGGAGATCATCGACGACCGTTATCGGGCCAGTCTCGATCCCGACGTGCTCGCCGATCCGCCCTTGCGGCGTCCCTCGGGACCGTCGGCATTGCGAACGCTGTGGCGCATGGATTTCACCCGCGACGCCCGGTTGCCGGGCGTGCGCAATCCGACGCTGGTGATCTGGGGCGCCGAGGACAAGGTGAACCGGCCCGACGGTGGGCGCATGCTCGCCGAGCGGATGCCCAACTGTGATCTGTACCTGGCGGCGGAGACCGGCCACTGGGTGCAGTGGGAGCGCGCGGAGCTGTTCAACGCGCTGGCCGTCGCGTTCCTGGGAGCGGCGTGATGAGCGAGCGCACGGGCCGGGCAACCGGTGGGTCGGTGTTCGGCGCGGTGCATCTGGGCTATGTCGTCGTGCATTCGCGGCGGCTGGCCGACTGGCGCCGGTTCGGCGGGTTGGCCATCGGGATGCACGTCGACGAACTGGACACCGACATGTTGCGCTTCCGTCTGGACGACCACGCCTGCCGCTTCCTCATCCGGCACGGCACGGCCGAGGACGTCACCGCGCTGGGCTGGCAGGTGGACGACCACGAGACCTTCGACCGCATCCTTGCCCGGGTGAGCGACCGCGGCGTGCCGATCGAGGAAGGCACCGCCGAGCAGGCGGCCGCGCGCGGCGTGCAGCGCCTGTGGCGCTTCCCCGGCCCCAAGGGCATCGCCACCGAAATCTTCACAACGCCGGTGACCAGTCCGGAACCCTTGCGGATGCTCAGTTCCGGCTGGGTCACCGGCGAGGCGGGGATGGGCCACGTGGCGATCGTCTCCCGTGAACCGGAGTCGATGCGCGGCTACTACGACACGGTGTTCGACGCGCGGTTGACGGACTACATCGACGAAAACATCTCCGGCTTGACGATGAAGATCCGGTTCTTGCGAGTGAACGAGCGTCACCATTCGATCGCGATCGCGAACCTGCGCGGGATGAAGATCGATCCGCTGCGAACTCGGGTGCAGCACATCAATATCCAGTCCGCGAGCCTGGAGGACATGCTGGCCGCGTTCGGCCGGGTCACCGATCTGGGTTTCCGGATGGCGTGGTCGGTCGGCCAGCACACCAACGATCGCGAATTGTCGTTCTATTGCGTGACGCCGTCCGGTTTCGAGCTGGAGGTCGGCTGGAATCCGGTGGTGATCGGCCCGGAACTGGAATCGACCTGGGAACCGAGCACCTATCAGGGCATCAGCATCTGGGGCCACACCACGGTGGGGGAGACGGTGCTGGACAAGTTCGCCCAGTTCCGGCAAGCCCTGCGGACCATCAGGACTCCGGAACCCACTGTCGCCGAACTGACGGGAGGACTGTCGCGATGAGCGACTTCGATGTCGATGTGGTGGTGGTCGGCCTCGGCCCGACCGGTTTGACCCTGGCCAACCTGCTGGGACGGCGAGGGGTGCGAGTGCTGGTGCTGGAGCGGGAGCCGGAGTACTACGGGATGGCCCGCGCGGTGTACACCGATGACGAAGGCATGCGGGTCTTCCAGACCGCCGGGGCCGCGGACGAATTGGCGGCGGACATGAACGTCGATTCGACCGTGCAGTGGGTGCGCGGGGACGGCTCGGTGCTGGCGCAGTTCCATCAGACCGACCGGCCGCTGGGCTGGCCCGTGGTCAACTTCCTGTACCAGCCGTATCTGGAGAACACGCTCGAACGGGCACTCGACCGCTATCCGCACGTCACGGTGCGGCGCGGTCGCGAGGCGGTCGACTTCGACCAGGATGCCGACGGCGTGCACGTCGAGCACGCCGAATGCCGGGGTACGGGCTACGGCAAGCGCCCGGCGGACACCGATCCGCGCACGGCCGAACGGGTGCGGGCGAAGTTCCTGGTCGGCTGCGACGGCGGCCGGAGCGTAGTGCGCACCAAGCTCGGTATCGAGATGTCCGGCACCAGTTTTCCGGAGCGGTGGCTGGTCGTCGATCTGAGAGCCCGTGACGGTGTCGATGCGTTCCGGCATCTGCCGTATTTCAACTTCGTGTGCGACCCGGAACTGCCGATCGTGTCCTGCCCGCAGCCGGACCGGCATCACCGGTTCGAGTTCATGCTGTCGGAATCCCAGACCAACGAGGAGATGGAGGACCCGGAGACCGTACGCCGCTACATCGCACGCTTCGTCGACCCGGACGAAGTGGAGGTGCTGCGCAAACTCGTCTACACCTTCAACGCGGTTGTCGCCGATCGCTGGCGCGACGGGCGGATCCTCGTCGCGGGCGACGCCGCGCACATGACCCCGCAGTTCATCGGTCAAGGCATGAATTCCGGAGTGCGCGATGCGGACAACCTGTCCTGGAAGCTGACCGCGATCATCGAACACGGTGCGGCGCTGGACATCCTGGACAGCTACGAGTCCGAGCGGAGGCCGCACGCGAAGGCGATGATCGATCTGTCGGTATTGAACAAGCAGATCGTCTCGCTCGACAACAAGCTGCTCGCGGCGGCCAGGGACATCGGGCTCACCACCGCGCTGCGGGTGCCGGGGCTCGGCGGCTGGATCCGCGGCGCGAAAATGAAACCGCGGCCGCGCTTCCGTCGCGGCGCCTACCTCGGTCTGCCCCGGCGCGTGCTGCGTGGTATCGAGGGAACCCTTGCCCCGCAACCGGACATCCGCGACTACAACGGACGTCACCGGCGCTTGGACGAGGCGTTGGGCATCGGATTCGCGGTCCTGGGCTACGGCACCGATCCGCGCCGGGCCTTCGGGCCGGAGCAACTGGCATTCCTGCGTGGTCTCGACGCCGCCTTCGTCACCGTGTATCCGCTCGGTGGACGCCCGCAGGGCAAACCGGGCGACGGCCGCGACGACGTCACCGACATCGAAGACCACACCGGCACTCTGACCCGCTGGTTCGGCAAGGCCGGACTGCGCCCCGGCGGCGTCCTCGTGCTGCGCCCCGACCGATTCGTCTTCGGCGCCGCCGCGGCCGGGCACGGCGCGTCATTGGTCACCGAACTCGCACGGCA
This sequence comes from Nocardia sp. NPDC051929, assembly GCF_044548645.1. NCBI lineage: Bacteria > Bacillati > Actinomycetota > Actinomycetes > Mycobacteriales > Nocardiaceae > Nocardia > Nocardia sp. NPDC051929. Next base: position 57,451 of record NZ_JBIUCG010000027.1, read on the forward strand.
ACTGGGCATCTTTCCGATGTCGCGAGTGGAACAGCACGACCTCCGCGCGCAGTACGAGCAGGCCTGACAACCTCGCGCGGCATGTTCACAGCTGCGGCCGGGGTGGCAGCGGCCCGGACGCACCGGCATCCGCATCGGGCTGCCGGTCCGAGGCCCGCGCGCTGCCTTGCCGCCCGATCCGGCCTCAGGGAGTCGGGCGAGTCGCGATTGGCCTCGAGTTTGCCGAGATGGACCGTTCTAGGACGTGCTCTCGTGGAGCGAGGTAGCGTGAAGATGTGTCGGCCGAGGCCGGCCACGGGAAACAGCGTGGTCGTCCCCGTCGGCAGCGCGTGGTCGGTGCGTTCACATCGTGGTCCGTACCCGGCAGGAAGCCGCCCGGCGGCTTCCGCTGAACAGCAGTGCCGGTTCGTGCGAAAGATCCGCCATCATGAGTGTTCACGCCCCCCTTTACCACGAGGTGCTCTCCCGCGAGGAGTTGCCGGACGAGTTCTTCGGGCTCTTCCTCGACCCGACCCGCACCTACAGCTGTGCTTTCTGGTCCCACCCTGACGACACCCTGGAAAAAGCCCAGACGGCGAAGATCGACCTGGCCTTGGCCAAGTGCGATCTGCAGCCGGGAATGGCCCTGCTGGACGTCGGTTGTGGCTGGGGCTCCACCATGCTGCGCGCCATGGACACCTACGGGGTGAACACGATCGGGCTGACCCGCAGCCGTAACCAGTACCGATACGTGCGGGACATGCTCGTCGACCGGCTGATCCGGGGCCGTCCGTACGGTGGGGTGCGCGTGCAGGGCTGGGAGGACTTCGACCGGCGCGCCGACCGGATCGTCTGCATCGGAGCGCTGGAACACCTGCCGGTGGACCGCTACGGAGAGTTCTTCGATTTCGCCTACCGGATCATGCCCTCCGACGGGGTGCTGCTGTTGCAGACCGTGGTCAGCTACAGCCGCGAACATCTGCGGGCACACGGTACCCAGATCACCAGCGACGACTTCGCGTTCTTGCGATTTCTGCGCGAGACCATCTTCCCCGGCGGCGAGCTTCCGCTGCCGACCGGTCATCATCCCAAAGGGGTCACCGAATACGCCGAGGACGCCGGATTCACCGTCGCCGACATCCAGGCACTGGGACCGCACTACACCACGACACTGGACTGCTGGGCCGACGCCCTCCACGAAAACCGGGACCGGGCTGTCGAGCTCGCCGGGCGGGACACCTATAACGCCTATATGCGGTATCTGACCGGTTCCGCCGATTACTTCCGCCGCGGGCATACCGACGTCATGCAGTTCACCTGTCTCAAACCCGACGCTCGGCGCCCGCCGCACTGAATCCGTACCCTCGCCTGCCGGGCGGCGGCCGCATCAGCGATTCGCCTCCGTGGGGAACAGGTCGTCGTCGCCGGTCGACGGGCTCATGCCGTGCGTGCCGGGGTCCGCGGCCCATCGCACGTCATCGCGCGGGTACCGGATGGGCAGCGGTAGCCTGCGTCTGCGGAGCTTGAGGTTGATGAGCGTCATGTCGCCGTTGTAGTGGGCGAGGACACGGGGGTCCATGACCGCACGCCACAACGGGGGGATCGCGGCGAGCACGACCATGGTGGCGTAGCCGGCGGGCAGTTGCGGCGCCACGTCGCAGCTGCGCAGGGTCTGATAGCGGCGGCCGGGGTTGGCGTGGTGATCGCTGTGGCGCTGGAGGTGGAACAGGAAGATGTTGGTGACCAGGCGGTCGCTGTTCCAGCTGTCGCGCGGCGAGCAGCGAGCGTAACGCCCGTCGGGTCGGCGGGTACGCAGCAGTCCGTAGTGTTCGACATAGTTGACGGTTTCCAGCAGGCCCGCGCCGATGAGCGCCTGAATGGCGAGGTACGGCGTGACAACGGGGCCGAAGGTCACGATCAGGCCGCCGAACAGCACCGCGCTCATCGCCCAGGCCTGCAACAAATGGTTACCGGGACTGAACCAACGTTTGCCGTTACGGGCCAGGCGCGTGCGTTCCAGCGCCAGTGCCGACCGGAACCCGCCCATCATGGTGCGCGGCAGGAACTGCCACAGCGATTCGCCGAAGCGGGCGCTGGCCGGGTCCTCGGGTGTGGCGACGCGGACGTGGTGGCCGCGGTTGTGCTCGACGAAGAAATGTCCGTACCCGGACTGCGCGAGCGCGATCTTGGCCAGCCACCGTTCGAGATGTTCGGCGCGGTGGCCGAGTTCGTGGGCGGCGTTGATACCGATGCCCGAGACGAAGCCGAGAGTGACCGCCAAGCCGAGCTTGTCGGCGAGGCTCAGCTCATGGCTGGCCCACATATAGCCGGCTATGAGCAGGCCGATGAATTGCATCGGCAGGAACAGAAAGGTGCACCACCGGTAATAACGATCGTTGGACAGCGCTTCGTAGTCTTCGTCGCGCGGGTTGCTTCCGTCGTCGCCGATGAACCAGTCCAGCAACGGGATCACCACCAGCACGATGATCGGGCCGATCCACCAGAACAGTTCCAGTCCGGTGTGTGCCACCAACGTGGAAGGCAGCAGTGCGCAACCCGGGGCGATCAAGCCGAGAATCCAGAGGTACCGCTTGGGGTCGCGGGCTCGCGTGTGCTCGAAGATCGTCATAGTCATCTCGCCGATCCGTGAGGACGACACTCAACCGACAGTTCCGACTGCGGACAACACCTGAACCATGCGCGCCAATCCAGGATAACTGGAAGTTCGCCAGGTGGTGGTGAACCGTGGAAAGCGCTGCCTGAGCGGGCAATCCTCATCATGCGCACACGGTCCGACGCCCGATCGGTGGGGAGGTTTTCGGGACCCGTCTCGCGTGTGTCGCCTGTTCGGCTCGGTGTGGCGTGGACGGGATCGGCAACGGTGCGCTTGTTCGCCGCTGTGACGTCGACTGTCTGGAAGCGCTGCGGATTTCGACAGCCGAGGTTCGACAGCCGGCCTTCGGACGGTCGAAGTTGCCGGATCCGACGCGGGTCGATTCGTGCCAGATGTCCGAGTGTCACCGTTGCGCACACCTGAGTGGCTCAGGTCGGCGGGGGTGAGCCAACTCCGACATCCGCACCTTTCGTCCCGATTTCGACACAGCTAGCGAAGATCAACAGCAAATTTTCTGCAAATCGATGCACCGGCTCCGAGGCATCGGGAGACCGTGGGGTGCGGCTCCGCCTGCCGCACGGACGCCTGTGCTCCTCCGGGCAGGCAGTCGGCCGCGGCTCGGTCGTGAAAACCGAACCGCGGCCGACCATGGTGCACGAAGTTCGCGGCACTACGAGCAGAACCTCTGTGCGCGGCGCGGCGCGCCGAATCTCCGATTCAGATACTGACGGTATCCGAGTTGGTCGTGCTTTCGCAAATCAGGGCAGCGCTCCGCAGTTGGTCGGCGCGGGCTGGCCCGCGAGCCGTTCGGTCATCCAGTCCTGCGAGGCACCCAGCGACGGGAAGAACGCCAGTACGTGGGTAACCCGCAACCCGGTGATGACGCTGGGTAACTCGGCATTCGCATTCAACTGGACGGGTGCGCCACCGCCGCACCATCCGGCGGCCAGTTCGCGCACGGGCACGTACGGCGCGCCCTCGTCGGCCTGGTTCGAGGCGATGAGGACGGGCACTCCCGGGGTCATCGTGCCGACCCGCTGGTCGTTGAACGCCGCCTTCAACACCGGCGACTGATCGATCACCGCCGTCAGTGGTTGCCCGCTGGTGGTCCACTGTGAGGTATTCGGGAACTGCTGGGCCAGTCCCAGCGGCACGGCGCACTTGTCCATCGACTCGCGCATGATCGCCTTACCGGTGTCGTTGAGTTCGGCGTCGAGCACCGGCCGGGTCTCGGGGTAATTGGCGGCGATGCCGTTGAGGATCCACGCGAAGGCGGGTCCGAGCGGGGCTCGTCCGTCGTTGAAGGCGATGAAGTACTCGTCATCTACCACCGGCCCGCCGACGTAGGCGCCCCGCACGTTCAGATCGGGGGCGTAGCCCGGCTGCAGTTCGGCCGCGCCCGCGGAGGCCATGCCGCCCTGGGAGTATCCGTACAGAATGACCGGCGATCCGGGATTCAAGCTGGTGCCCGGCAATTGCAGCGCCGCGCGCGCGGCGTCGAGGACCGCGTAGGCCTGAGATTTGCGGTTGAGGTAGTCGTGCACATCCGGTGTGCCCAGACCGTGGTAGTCGGTCACCATCACCGACATGCCGCGGGCCAGCAGCGTGTAGATCGCCAGTACGTCGTATTCGACGATTACGTCGAACGGGGGCTGGTATTGGACGAATTGCGCCAGCAATTTCGACGGCGCGCACTGATCGCCTTGCCCCTTGGTGCCGACCGCGTAGGAGATCAGCGGTCGCTCGCCCGGACCGGTCCACGGCTGGGACGGTTCCAGATATGTTCCCGTCACCGCTGTGCGGGCACCGTGGGTATCGCTGCTGGTGTACATGATGCGCGTCGACGTCGCGGGGACCTGCCCTGGGACGCCGGGGACCGAGATCGCCAGCCGCGACCCTTCGGTGCGGATGATGGAGCCCGGTGCGCCCGCCGGTGCCGCAGGCGGGATGTAGAAATCGTCGCCGGCGACGGTTTCCGCCGCAGGTTCCGTCCATGCGTGTGGGGCGGCGACGGCCCCACCCCCGACCACGAGGAGGGTTCCCGTCAAAGCTGTGGCCAATCTGAGTATTCGGCTCCTCACGATGCGATCCTTCCTGCGATTGGGATACCCCTGGCATCTAGAATCGGATACTGAGAGTATCTGTAAGGGGTCGAAATTGTCCGGGAATAGCGATGAGTGTCGGCGGCTCGCGGGGGCGGGGCGTTCCCGGCCGACCCGGGCGCAGAGCCAGGCGCGGACGCGCGCTGTTTTGATCGCGACCGCCGAGCGGCTTTTTCTGGAGGACGGTTTTCAGGCCACGACTCTGGACAAGGTCGCGAAAGCCGCCGGTTTCACCAAAGGGGCGGTGTATTCGAACTTCCGCACCAAAGACGAGTTGTGTCTGGCGGTGCTCGACGAAATTCACGCTGAGCGGGCGGCGGAGGTCGCCGAGATCATCGCCGCGCCGACGGCCGCGCAGCGACTGCTCCGGATGACGGAATGGGCCGAACGGGTGGTCGGCGAGCCCGACTGGACGCATCTCGAACTGGAGTTCAGCGTGCACGCTCGGCGTGACGAGCACCTGCGCGCCGAGTTGGCGACCCGGCTCGACAACATCGTGGGCATGGTCGGCGCCGCCTTGCGCGCGACGGACGATCTCGACACCCCGATGCCCCGGGCCGAAGCCGCCGTCGCCGTGCTGGCCCTCGGCGTGGGGCTGGGTCTGTTCCGGTCGATCGATCCCGGCATCCCGGTCGCGGGAATGATCTCCGCGCTGCGCGCGATCGCGGGGTTGTCTCCAGGCGACTGATCGGGGCGGCGCGCGTCCGGTCCCTCGGGGTGGCGCCGCACCGGTCTTGCGGTCACGCCGCGCGCCGCTAATATAAGTCAAAACTTATCAAGGAGGTTGTCATGGCGTTGCTCACCGATCCCGCCGCCATCGCCGGGCTCGTGACCCGTGAGGTCCGCACCGGATCCCGCGACGGCGTACCCACCCGAATAGCAGTCGCCCGTCGGAACTACCCGACCGATCGAGCGGATCTCTGGGACGCGCTCACCGATGCCGAGCGGATTCCGCGCTGGTTCCTGCCGATCAGCGGTGATCTGCGGGTCGGCGGGCGCTATCAGCTCGAAGGCAACGCCAACGGCGTCGTCGAACAGTGCGACGCGCCGGAGCGGTTCGCCGTGACCTGGGAGATGGGACCGCAGATCTCCTGGCTCACCGTCGTTCTCACGCCGACCGCGGACGGCACCGAATTGGAGTTGCTGCACGAGGCGCCGGTCGCCCCCGAGTTCTGGGCGCAATACGGGCCGGGTGCGGTGGGCGTCGGCTGGGATCTCGCCCTCATGGGTCTCGGGCTGCACTTGTCGAGCGGAGATCCGGTGGACCCGGCCGAGGGGCTGGCCTTCCCGACCACACCCGAGGGCCTGACGTTCGTCCGGACGGCGGCTCTCGGCTGGGCGCAGGCGGCCGTAAGTGACGGTGACGATCCAGACGCCGCGAACTCGGCGGCGCGGCGGACGATCGACTTCTATACGGTCGTCCCGGAGGACGGCGCCGAGTCCTGATGGATCGATCGCCGGCGAAGATCTTCGAGGCGCTCGGAGACCCCGTCCGCCGGTTTCTTCTCGAAATGGTGGCGGCCGAAGAGCAGCCCGCGGGCGCGCTGGTCGCCGCCGTGCAGCAGCGCACGCGGATCTCCCAGCCCGGCGTCTCCCAGCACCTCAAGGTGCTCCGCGACGCCGGGCTGGTACACGTCCGCGCCGAGGGCACACGACGGCTGTACGCCCTCGACCCCGCCGGTGTCGAGGCCGCGCGGGCTTGGCTGACCGGGCTGGCGGACCCGATGCGCCATTTCGCTCAACCGCTCGACGCGCTCGCGACGGAGATCGCCCGTGGAAAACGCACGCGCCGCGGGGCCGGTCGAACCGGCGGCGAGGATTCCGGCAGGCGAACTCGCCACGCATGAGTGGCGGGCGCACCGGGCGTCGCCGCGGTCAGCAGCGGCCGAACACCACGGCCGCGTTGTGGCCGCCGAATCCGTACGAGTTGTTCAGCGCGTACTCGATGTTCTGGGTGCGCGCGCTGCCGTGCACGATGTCGAGATCGATCTCGGGATCCTGGTTGTCGAGGTTCAGGGTGGGCGGCACCACACCGTCGCGCACGCTGAGCACGGTCAAGGCGGCTTCGACCGCGCCCACCGCGCCTACGGAGTGCCCCAGCGCGGATTTGGGGGCGTAGACCGAGGGGTGGTCGCCCACGGCCGCCCGGATCCCCTTGGCCTCCGCCAGGTCGCCGAACGAGGTGGCCGTCGCATGGGCGTTGACGTGGTCGATGTCTTTGCCGCTCACGCCTGCCGTTTCCAGCGCGCGGCGCATCGCACGAATGTTTCCGGCGCCCTCCGGATGCGGGAGCACCATGTGGTAGCCGTCCGCGGTCAGGCCCGCCCCCATCAGGCGAGCCAGGGGCTTCGCGCCTCGCGCCCGCGCGTGGTCTTCGGACTCCAGCACGAACAGCGCGGCGGCTTCGCCGAAGACGAAACCGTCGCGGTCACGGTCGAACGGGCGCGACGCGCGCTCGGGCTCGTCGATCCGGGTGCTCAATGCCCGCATCATCGCGAATCCGGCCACCGCCAGCGGGTTGATGCGGCCTTCCACACCGCCCGCCACGATCATGTCGGCTTCCCCCAGGATGATCGAGCGCCACGCGTGGACCAGCGCCTCGCATCCCGAAGCGCACGCCGAGACGGGTGTGATCACGCTGGCTCGCGCACCGAGCTCCAGCCCGACCACCGCGGCGGCGCCGTTCGGCATGGCCATGGGCACCGCGAAAGGGGACACCTTGCGGTAGCCCGATTCCCGCATCAGGTCGTTGGACTCGATGATCGTGTCGGCGCCACCGAGACCGGTGCCGATGCAAACGCCGAGTCGATCGGGATCGACCTCCGGGCGGCCCGCGGTGTCCCAGATCCGTTTGCCCATGACATAAGCGACCTGCTGGACGTAGGACATGCGGCGCTTCTGGACGCGGCTGAGCTCTTCGGTCGGATCGAGCTTGAACTGGCCGCCGATGTCGACGGGCACCTGGAAACGCTCGAAGTCGGGGTCCTGCACCTTGGCGATTCCGGTCTCTCCGGCGAGCAGTCCCTTCCATGTCGCATCGGTGCCGGTGCCGACGGCGGTCGACATCTCGACAGCGGTCACGACGACGCTCCGGAACCCTCCGTTGCTGGTCGAGAAGTCCGTCAAATCGGACATCAAACCCCTTCTTTCGGCTTGTCGGCTCGCATACTCGAGCGAGGCTATGTGCGCGCCGGAAGACCGGGGTAGTAGCCCGAGTGCCGTTCACCGCTACGATCGGGCCATGCAACCGGATGGGGGAGAGCGTCGGGTCACGGTGGTCATTCCCGACGAAGTAGTGCTTCTGGACGCCGCGATCCCGATCGACGTGTTCGGATCCGACCCGAACTACCGGCTCGAGGTGTGCGCGGTCTCGCGGACGGCGGCGACCTCGGTTCCGGGGCTGTCGTGTGTGACGGTGGCCGGGCTGGAGGCGCTGCGTGACGCGGAGACGGTGGTGGTGCCCGGGTACGCGTCCTTCGCGACGCCGCCGCCGGAACCGGTGCTGCGAGCGCTTCGCGCGGCCCACGGCCGCGGCGCGCGAATGCTGTCGATCTGTACCGGTGCTTTCGCGCTGGCCGCCGCGGGGTTGCTGTCGCACCGGCCCGCCACGACGCATTGGCGGGCCGCTCCGTTGCTCCAGAGCGAATACCCCGACGTCGAGGTGCACGCGGATCGGCTGTTCGTGGACGACGGCGATGTGCTGACCTCCGCCGGAGTGACCAGCGGTATCGATCTCTGCCTGCACGTGGTGCGCAAAGACATCGGCGCTGCGGCCGCCAACGAACGGGCTCGCGATCTGGTGGCGCCCCCGGTGCGCGAGGGCGGCCAAGCCCAGTACACCCGGCAGTTCGCCAAGCAGACCTCCTCAGGCGCGCTCGCCGAGACACGGGCGTGGATTCTGGCGAACCTCGACCGCAGGCACTCGCTCGAGGATCTCGCCAAGCGTTCGAATCTCTCACGCCGCAGCTTCATACGGCGATTCCGGCAAGAGACCGGAACCTCCACGCACGTTTGGATCACCAGCGCGCGCCTGAACCAGGCGCGGGAACTGCTCGAGACGACCGAACTCCCGATCGACCAGATCGGCTACCGCGTCGGCCTCGGGAACCCGGCGAACACCAGGGCTCTGTTCAAGCGCCATCTCGGTGTCAGCCCGGGGCAGTATCGGCACATGTTCACGATCGGCAACGAAAGGCAGCAGGGAAGCTAGCCGGGCAGCCGTTCCGCGGGATAGCCGTGCAGCCGCCGGTCGGTGTCGCCGACGACGACCGGGTGGCCGACCAGGTCGAACATCGCGATATCGGAGTGGTGATCGCCGAACGCCGTGCACGACGACAGGTCCACGGCCGTTCGCTCGGCGTAACGCAGCAGCGCCGCGGACTTGTCGGCGCCGACCATCGTCGCGGGCACCTCACCGGTGTATCTGCCGCCCGCGGTCTCCAGCGTCGTGCACAAGACCGACGTGGCGCCGACGGCTTCGGCGATCGGGTGGAGTGCGGGGACGAACGAGCCGGACACCAGGACGATGCGAGTCCCGGCGCGGCGCAACTCGTCCAACCGGCGCCGCACCGCGACATTGAAGAACGCCGAATCCGCGGCACGGGACGCGAACCAGTCACGGCCGGTGCGCGACACCTCGGCGACTTGGCGGCCGGCCCAGTGCCGATAGAACCACCGATGGGATTCGCCGCGGCTCATCCCCGCCGCGCGCAGCGCGCGGAACTCCTCGAGCACGGCGTCGGCTTCCTCGCCTCGAGCACGGCGTCGCGCGTCGAAGACGAACAAGGACAGGAAGGTGACATCACGGACCAACGTTTCGTCGACGTCGACGAAAGCCGCTGGGACGTGGCGGTCGTCGACCGCAGGCGCGCCGGCGGGATCGGGAGCCGCGTGCGGTTGGTTCACGAGGCCGCGGCCTCCGTCTGAACAGCGGATTCCGCGCGTCGCTCGGTTTTCCCCGTGCCCTGGGGCGCGCCGTCGTCGCGCAGGGTGTGCGGGACACCGAAGAGTTTCAGCAACGGCGCCGTCATCGCCGTGGTGATCAACGCCATCATGACCAGCAGCGAGTACAGCCGCTGGTCGATGACGCCGATCGTGAGCCCGACATTCAGGATCACCAGTTCCGTCAACCCCCGGGTGTTCATGAGCGCGGCCAGCGCGGCGGATTCCGTCCGGCCGGTCCGGCCGAACCGAGCCGCCGAGTAGGTACCGCCGAGTTTCCCCGCGAGCGCGGCGAACATGATCGCCGCGAACTCGGCGATACTGGTGCGATCCAGACCGCCCAGGTCGACCTGGAGGCCGGCCACCACGAAGAACGCGGGCAGGAAGATGCTGCTCAGCAGTTGCGCGCCGCTGTCGACGGCCGCGCGCAGCCGCCGGGGGAAGACGACCCCGAACAGGAACGCGCCGAAGATCAGGTGCAACCCGATCCATTCGGTGGTCGCTCCCAGCAGAAGGGCGCCGGAGACGCCGACGAAGACCATGTTGGACGGGTTCTTCTCGGATCCGGCGCCCGCGATGCGGTCCAGGGCGGGGCGCACCGCCCACCACAACACCACGACCAGCGGAACGAACAACAGCAACCGCCAGTGGTGACCGAGGCCGGGCCGGGCGATGCCGATGACCACCGCCAGGACGCACCAGGCGAGGACGTCGTCCAATGCCGCGCAGGTCATTGCCGTCTGGCCCAGCCGGGTGCCGAGCAGCTTGCGGTCGTGCAGGATGCGGGCCAGCACCGGAAACGCCGTGACGGCCAAGGCGCAGCCGATGAAGAGCGCGAAGTTCAGCCGGTTGCCGCCGTCGTGCCGGGCCAGCGCCCACACCGCGACGGCGGAGCCGAGCGCGAACGGTGTGAGGTAGGCCGACAGCGCGACCGCGGTGACCGATCGTCGCCGTCCCGCGACGGACCGCAGATCCATCTCGAGGCCCGCCGAGAACATGAAGATCATCACGCCGACGTTCGCGAATGCCGTGAGATACGAGCGAATATCGTGCGGGAAGACGGTCTCGGACAAGTGCGCCCCGAGCAACGTCGGGCCCGCGAGTACGCCTGCCACGATCTCGCCGATCACCGGAGGCTGGCCCAATCGCTCGGCCAGCCAACCCAGCACACGCGCCGCGGCCACGATCAGTACGAGATCCAACAACAAGAAGATCATTTGGTCGCTCGGCAACGCCTCGACTCCGTTCCGACATCGAGGGGAGGAGCGGATCCGATTCTCGCACGGGGTATTTCCGTGACGCGTCGACCGCAGTGTGAATCCCCCGAAACATGGACTGCCTGCGCTCAGACGATATCGCACCGGCCCGACGAGCGAGAGTCGAGAGTGATCTACGACACATTCGCGAGGGTGTCGGCGCGGGCTGGCGCAAAGGTGTGCATGTCTGTCGCGAAAGGTACTGGCTGGTCGCTCTTTCCGTTCGGAATACTTCGATCCATGGCGTGCGCCGGTCGGAGGGCGCAGCCGAGGGGAGTCGACGTTGTTCGAAGGTAAGACAGTACTCGTAACCGGTGCGGCAACCATCATCGGCACCGAAGTCGCTCGCGTCTTCGCCGACTATTCGGCGAATGTCGTACTGGGTGACCTGGATACGGACGGGGGAGAGAAGGCGGCCGCCGAGATCGGCGAGCGCGCTCTCTTCGTACCCGTCGACCTGCGCAGCGATTCGTCGGTCAGGTCGTTCGTCGCGGACGCGGCCGACGCGCACGGACGCATCGACGCGCTGGTCAACATCGCCTGCGTCTACGGTGACGACGGGCCTGGCGCGGATGCGCGGGCCGAGTGGCTCGAGGTGCTGAACACCAATGTCGTCGGTACGGCGATGTTGTGCGAAGAGGCCCGAAACCGACTGCGGGACACGGCGGGGTCCATCGTCAACTTCACCTCGCCCAGCGGGCGAGTAGCTCAGGCCGGGCGCGTTCGATACCCGGTCAGCAAGGCGGGGTTGTTGCAGCTGACCCGCAGTCTCGCATTGGAATACGCGGGCGACGGGATCCGGGTGAACAGTGTCTCGCCGGGCTGGACCTGGTCTCGCGTGATGAACGAGATCACCGAAGGGGACCGAGCCCGCACCGATGCGGTGGCCTCCCGGTTCCACATGCTGGGCAGGGCGGGAGACGCACGCGAGATCGGCGAAGTCGCGGCGTTTCTCGCCTCGTCCAAGGCGAGCTTCGTCACCGGAGCCGAATGGACCGTGGACGGCGGTTACTCGGCCCTCGGTCCCGAGCAGACCACTTCGGCGATCGAACTGCTCCAGCGTGAGCGGCCGGGACCGCACGCAACTTCTCTGGCTTAGGAGTTCCGCAATGACTGCAGCAACAATTTCGGCGACATCCCTGCTGACCGCGGTGCGTTCGCTGGTTCCCGATCTGGCGGCACGTCGCAGTGAGATCGATGCGGAGCGCAGGCTTCCCTCCGACATCGTCGAGCGGCTGCGTGAGATCGGTGTGTACCGCATGTGTTTCAGTGCGGAGATCGGTGGCCCCGGCCTGACGTCGCTGGAGCAATTCGAGGTCGTCGAGGCGCTGTCCTACGGCGACACCGCCACCGGCTGGTGCGCCATGATCGGCGCCGCGACCGGCATCTACGCCGGCTATCTCGACGAGCGGGCCGTCGCGGAGCTGATGCCGACCCAGGATCTGATCACCGCGGGACTGATCTTCCCGGCCGGCCGCGCCGAGCGGGTGGCGAACGGTTATCGCTTGACGGGGCGTTGGAAGTTCGGCAGCGCCATCACGCACGCGGACCTGGTCATCGGCGGCGCTTTCGTGACATCGGGCGGTCGCATGGAAGAGACCGCGGAGGGCGCGCCGGTCGTCCGGCTCTTCTTCATGCCCCGCGATCAGGTCGCCGTGTTCGACACCTGGGACACCACGGGCTTGCGCGGCAGCGGCAGCAACGATTACGCGGTCGAGGGTCTCTTCGTCCCGGAGCACCATTCCTTCGCGTTCAGTGAACGGAAGAGCTGTCGCGGGAAGCTGTCCGAACCGGAGGCGCTGGCCCGCATCATGCCGGGTGTCCCGCTCGGCACGGCCCGTGCGGCCCTCGACTACGTCCGCGGCCTGGCGGAGGGGAAGACGGTGAACGCGACCGGTCAGAAGTGGGCGGACAACTACCGCGCCCAGTACCTGCTCGGTGAGTGCGAGATGGAGTACATCGTCGCGCGCGGCGCTGTCGTCAACACGGTGGAGGAGCTGTGGAACGCGTTGGACCACAGGCGTTTCGCGGACTTGCCGACCGATCTCCGGATCGCGACCGCCTTGGCGAGGACCAACGCGTTCCGCGCCGCGCAGCGCATCCTCACCCGGCTGTGCGAACTCGTCGGCACCGATTCGATCTACCGGCCGAATCCGCTGGACATCTGGCTGCGTGACACGAACACGATGGCGCGGCACATCATCGCGCACGACCAGGTGATCCAGTCCACCGGCGCCTTCGTGCTGGGCGGCAGGCCGGAATTCCCCTTCGTCGTGGGTCTGGGCTGATCGCGATGGAAGTCGATAATCGCAAGCGGCTGCCGTCCCTGACCGGACTGCGGTTCTTCGCGGCGTTCTCGGTGTTCGTCTTCCATGTGATGCTGCCCGCCTCGCCGATACCGCCTTACAAACCGGTCAATCTGTTCGCCGACCCGGATATCGCCTACGACGCGGCATGGGTGGTCGGCAAGGCGGGTTTTCTCGGGGTGTCGTTCTTCTTCGTCTTGAGCGGCTTCGTGCTGACCTGGTCGTGGAAACCGGGATCGAGCAAATTGCAGTTCATTCGGCGGCGAGTGGTCAAGATATTTCCCAATCACTTGACGCTGTGGGTGGCCTCGATGGTGTTGTTCGCGGCGGCTATCACGCCGTGGAAGGCATGGCTGCCGAATTTATTCCTGATCCATGCCTGGTTCCCGCAGAATTACATCAACGCGGGGGTCAACACGCCGTCCTGGACATTGTCCTGTGAGCTCCTTTTCTATGTTCTGTTCCCGTTCTTGATACCGGTCGTACTGCGCATCGAGTCGAAATACCTGTGGTACTGCGCCGCCGCCATGGTGGCCGGCATCTGTGTGATCGTGCTGCTGACCGCATTCGTCATACCGAGTTCCGAGAAGTCGGAGCTCACACCCATACCCGTATTGCAGCTCTGGTTCGGCTATCTCTTTCCGCCGTCGCGGCTGTTCGAATTCTTCCTCGGCGTGTTCGTGGCACGGATAGTGCAAGAGGGGCGCTGGATACGGGTGCCGCTCTGGGCGTCTCTCGCAGCGGTGGTCGCGGGATACGTGGTGGCGATGTACACGCCGTTCTACGTCGGCTTCGTCCTGGCGACCGCGGTGCCCCTCGCGCTGTTGATCGGGTCCGCCGCCCAGTCCGACCTCGACGGCGCCTCGCGGTTCCTGTCCAGCAGGCTCATGGTGCGGCTCGGTGAGATCTCCTTCGCCTTCTACATCTGTCAAGGCGTGACGCTGTTCTACGTCCGCCGCACGATGGACGCCGCCACCTTCAGCGCGCCGGTCGCGGTATCGCTGATCGTCGCGTTGTTCTTCCTGAATATTCTCGCCGCATGGTCTTTGTTCACCTTTGTGGAATCTCCCGCGATGCGCCGCTTCGCCCGGCCGAAACGCGTCGCGGTTGTCGCGGAAAAGGTGGCGAGTTAGGCGCTTCGGTTTACTGTCGGCAACAATCGAATTACCTGTTCGGCGGTGCGTGGCGATGCCATGCACCGCCGAATTGCCTTCCCTGCGGTGGAAAACAATATGGTTGCCGCCCTGTCCGGGCGGCGCTATCCTGGTGTTATAAACCACAGAACCGTTTAAAACATGGGGGGTGCTGGATCAATTGGGGTAGGTGATTCGGATCCGGCTGTGAGCATCGGGGCTCGCGGTTCTCGGGTATCGAATGAATTTCGGCACTGAATCCGTATCCCAGCACGACGTTCTGATCGCAAGCAGATGCCGACGGCTCGCTCCGCGCTGATCGCGGGAATTTTTCTGTGCCGTCCGGTTGCGTGCGCTCTTTTTGTGTGTCCGGAAGGTAGTGATGAGTACGACTGTCGACAACGGCTCCGAGCGACTCCAGGAGCTCGAGCGACCACAAGCCCACCCGAGACCCGACGACGACGTCGAGTCGGTTGCCACCCGGATCCTTCGCATGGTCTTCGCCCGTCGGCGCAGTGCCGAGGAGAAGTCGCTGTGCGATGTGGCTCCCTGTGCGGACTGCTTCGCGCCGCACCTGAGCAAAGTGATCCGATACATCGAGGCCGGCGTGCCGGTCCATTTCATCATCCCCGCGTTCCCGGCGAAGTCGCGCAACCGCCGCAAGACGCTGGGGCGGCTGCCCGACATGGCGGAAACTCTGGCGATCGAGTCCCTGCAGGGATTCTGTGACCAGATCTCGGCCGTCTACCGGCCGGGCGCCATCGTCACCATCTGCTCCGACGGCCACGTGTTCAGTGACACGCTTGGCATCCCGGACGTTCACGTGGACGACTACGGTGACGAACTCCGCCGCGTCATCCGCTCGACCGGCGGCGGCTCCGTCGGCCTGTACGGCCTGCGCGACGCCATGCCGGAGATGTCCTGGGACGAACGCAGGCGCCGCCTGCTCGCCGAGTACTCCGACGGCATCGACGCGCTGCGCGAGGCGATCCGGACGGAACCCGCGGCCCGGCGCATGTTCAACGGAATACACCGGTTCATGGTCGAGGACAACGCCGTGCTGTTGCCCGACCTGTCGGCCACGAAGCGGCGCAACCGATCGAAGGAGACCGCTTACGCGGTGGTGCAGCGCAGTCAGGCGTGGAGCCGTCTGATGGGAGAGATCTTCCCCGACGCGGTGCGGCTGTCGATCCATCCGCAGACGAATCACTCCGAGAAGATCGGCTTCCATCTGCTGCGGACCCAGGACAGCTGGCTGACTCCGTGGCACGGCGTGGTGCTCGACGACGGAACGAACTACTCGCTGGTCAAGCGGATGCACGCCGAGGAGCTTGGTGCTCGTCTGGTGTGGCGCAACAGTCGCCCCAGTCATTTCGTCCTCGGACGGACACCAGAGATCGAAACACAGTGAACCTGAGGAGACACATGACGAAAAGCTTGAACGAGGTACTGCTCGAGGGGGAGCCGCTGCGGCCGTTCGGCCGCCTGGTGGAGTCCGGTTCGGAAGGACGAACCCTCGCCGATGTGCCGGTCGAGGAACTGCTCGCGCTGGCGCTGGATGCGAAAGTGGTCGTACTCCGCGGATTCGGCCTGCTCGGCAAGCAGGAACTCGAAAACTATTGCCGGACAGCGGGAGAGATCCTGCAATGGAACTTCGGGTCGATCCTGGATCTGGTGGTCCGGGACACTCCCGACAACTATCTGTTCGACAAAGGCGATGTCCCGTTCCACTGGGACGGCGCGTTCGCCGAGCAGGTGCCTCGATTCTTCCTCTTCCAATGTCTGCGCGGCGAGGGCGCGGGCGGCGAGACCGTGTTCTGCGACAGCGTCCAAACCTATCGGGACGCCCCGGAAGACCTGAAAGAACTGTGGGCCCGTACCTCGATCACGTACCGCACCGACAAACTCGCGCACTACGGCGGCCTGGCCGAATGGCCCTTGCTCGGCACCCATCCGGCCACCGGCGAGACGACGATCAGATACGCCGAGCCCCTGGATCCCGCGCGCTACGCCAATCCGCTGTTCTTGACCGTCGACGGCATCTCGGCCGAGGACGGCGTGCGCGTCATGGAGGACCTGCGCGAGCGGCTGCACGACGCCCGCTACTGCTACGCCCACGAGTGGCGGACCGGCGACATCGTCGTGGCCGAGAACCACGCTCTGCTGCACGGCCGGAACTCGTTCACCGGGTCGGTCTCGCGGCACCTCCAGCGCATCCAGATCATCTGAGAAATCGGCCATCAGGGAGGAATATCAATGGCTAATTCAATCTCCGGACCAGCGGACGACTACGACGTCGTCATCATGGGTGGTGGGCCCGCCGGGTCCACGCTCGCCGCGATGCTCTGCCGCGACACCGATCTGCGTGTGGCGGTGTTCGACCGCGAGGTGTTCCCGCGCGAGCACATCGGCGAATCGGGTGCGCACCCGCTGGTCCCCGTTCTGCAAGCCAGCGGCGCGCTCGAGAAGGTGCTGGCGAGCGAGTGCTGGATCCAGAAGTTCGGCGGAATCTACCAGTGGGACACCGAGCGGCCGTTCGTCGGCTTCTTCGAGCACTCGGACTATCTGGTCGACGGTGTGTACCGCTGGTCGGTGCACATCAACCGCGCCGAATTCGACACCGTGCTGCTCGAGCACGCCGAGTCCTGCGGCGCGCACGTCTTCCAGGGCGTGCGGGTGGTGCGGTTCCTCGCCGACGCGGACCGGGCCACGGTCGTGCTGGAGGACGGAACCGAGGTCACGGCACGCTATTTCGTCGACGCTTCCGGCCGGGCGAATCAAGTGGCCGCCCGCGGGTCGCAGCGCGACAAGCAGTGGCTCTCGGACTACCGCAACGTAGCCGTGTGGTCGCACTACCGCAATTGCGTGCCCGCCCAGCGGGCGGCGGGGGACTGGAACGTGTTCCGCGCGGACGATCTGTCCCCGATCTACGCGGTGGCGTTCGAGCACGGATGGGTGTGGTACATCCCGACGCCCCGGCTGGTCGACGGCGTGCGGGAGACGGTGTGGTCGATCGGCGTCGTGACCAATCCGGAGTCGATCGCGCGGGTGGATCTGCGTGATCCGGACATTTTCCTGAAGACGATCAAGTCGATTCCGGTGCTCCAGGATCTGGTGGCGAACGCGGAGCCGATCCGTGACGAGATGCTGACGGCCACCAACTATTCCAGGGTCAGCGAATGCTTCGGCTCGTACGAGGATCGCTGGATGGCGGTCGGGGACGCGTCGTACTTCGTCGATCCGCTCTTCTCCTCCGGCATGTCCTTCGCCGTCACGCAAGCGTGGGCGGCCGCCTTGGTGCTGCGCAAGACGTTCGACCAGGAGTTGGACGAGCGATCCAAGCGAGATCTGTGGCGGGACTACGACGTCGAGTGGCGCGGGATGGCGGAGACCTGGGCGCTGAGTATCGATCAGTGGTACCACGAGATCTCTCGCTCGCATCCGGACAGCCCCTACTGGAGCGCGGAAGGCAGGCGAGTCGAAGCCGACAACGCGACGGAGGGAACCTTCCAGGCGTTGCTGAACACCGCGCTGGTGCCCGACCTGCTGAACATCATGACCAAGGGCACCCGAGATCCGCGCGATCTCGCCAACGAAGGACCGTACCTGCGGGCCTTCACCGCGGCCGACGCGGTCGAACTGGCGCAGGACGACATCGTGGCGCTGTCTCCGGACGCACGCATTCGCACCGGCGTGGCGGCGGACATCCCCGGCTTCAAGGGGATGTCGCCGCCGTTCGAGATTCCGCAGGTGGTTCGCGACGGACTGGCCGCCTACTGGCGGGACCCCATCGCCAACAGCGACGCGGCGCCGTCGCCGCTCGCCGACGCCGTTGCGTGCCATCGGATCTACTCCGCGGCCGACCCGGACATCGAGGTGCGGTGCCTGGAGCGCGACGGTGGCGAGCAACTGTGGGAGACGCTGAACCGTGGTCCCGCCCGGTGGTCGGAGCTGGCGCCACAGTTGACGGTGCTGCAAGGGCGAGCCCTGAAGCGCTTGATCCGCGCCGGGTTGGTGGTGACGGGACCGGACTCGCAGCAGCGGGTCGACTAGGTCGAGGACATGAGGTCATTGGCTGTTCTGGCCGTCGACGACGTGATTCCGTTCGATCTCTCGGTTCCGCTCGAAATCTTCGGGCGGGCCATGCAGGAAGACGGCACCGCGGCGTACGAGGTTCAGGTCTGCGGGGTGCAGTCGGACGTTCCGTCGAAGTTCTTCGACATCTCATGTCCCGGGGGAATCGACTATCTCGAGGACGAGGCCGAAACCATCGTCGTGCCGGGAGCGATGAGTTATCGGTCGCAGATACCGGATCGGTTGCGAAAGGCGTTGGTGCGCGCCCATGAGCGCGGTGCGAGGGTGGCATCGATCTGCTTGGGCGCGTTCACCCTCGCCTCGGTGGGGTTGCTCGACGGAAAGCGTGCGACGACGCATTGGATGGCCGCTACCGAACTGTCGAGGAGCTATCCGCGCGTTCGAGTGGATCCTACGGTGCTCTACGTGGACAACGGGAGCATCCTGACTTCGGCCGGCGCCGCGGCCGGGTTGGATCTGTGCCTCCATATGGTGCGCACGGATTACGGGACCGCGGTGGCGGCGGATACCGCCAGGTTGTCGGTGATGCCGCTGACCCGCGACGGGGGACAAGCGCAATTCATCGTGGAACGTCCGCGCTCGGAGGCGGACAGCAAGTCCATCAATCCCACACTGGAGTGGGCGGAGATGATGCTCAGTGAGCAGATCACCGTGCTGGATCTCGCGGAACGAGCCGGAGTCAGCAAGCGCACGCTGATCCGGCGCTTCCACGAGCAGGTCCGGATGACGCCGAACGAGTGGCTCCAGACCGCCCGGGTGCGCAGGGCGCAGGTGTTGCTCGAGACGACCATTCTGACGATGGAGTGCATCACCGTTCGAACGGGATTTCCTTCGGTGGCCGCATTCCGGAAGGTCTTTCGCAAGACCGTGGGGGTGACGCCGCAGGAGTACCGGCGGGCCTTCCGCTGACCCGTCGCGCGGCTGTCCGCGTGACCCGTCGTCTCGCCGTGGATTCGCGTACCGGTCCGGATCCACGGCGAGAAGTCCCGGGCGCGAGGCCTGCGGGTTCCATGGGTCTGCCGAGGCGGGAGCCGCCGACACGAGAGTGTCGCTCTACTCCGTGTTTCCGCGGTGGCCGCAGTTTTGGTTCATAGTTGGTGCTTCGGTCCCCACGGCGAAGGAGATCATGGTGCCCACGGCGAATTTCGGTACGAAGGACGATCCTGGTTTCGAGCTGGCGCAGAGTCCCGATCTGATCGTGGTGCGCACGCACAGCGGTCGCGGGATCCGGCGGCAATCAGGGTCGGTGCGGACCCCGCTCGGCGCCGAACTCGACGACGCGACACTGGTGCAGGCCTACCCGGAGGCGGGGGTGGAGGTCTACCGGCTGCCCGCGGGATCGAGATCGGTGGAGCAGCGCAAGCCGGTGCTCGACGCCGCGCCGGAGGTGCGGTTCGCCGGGCACGTCCTGGTGGATCCTGGCACCGGGGAACCGGTGCTCTATACGGAGAACATCTTCGTGAAGTTCGTCGACCGCGTCGATCGGGAGCATTGTCTCGCTGTGCTCGAAGCTGCGAATCTTACTGTGAAGCAAGAGGTTTCGTACGCGAACAATGCGTACTTCACGGCGGCAACGGAGGGCACCGGCCAACAGGTGTTCGACATCGCCGCCGCGCTGCTGAATCGCGACGACGTCGAGTACTGCCATCCCGAGCTGATCCGCAGCCGCGCCAAGAAGACCATCTTTCCCCAGCAGTGGCATCTGAAGAAGACCGCCATCGGCGGTGTCACGATCGACGCGCATGCCGGAGTGGAAGCCGCCCACGCGATCACCCGAGGGGCCGGGGTGACGATCGCGATCGTCGATGACGGCATCGACATCGACCATCCCGAATTCGCCGGTGCCGCCAAGATCATCGCGCCACGGGACGTCACGGCGAAGACCGGCGATCCGCGCCCGAAGGACAGTTTCGGAACCGGCCCCGACAACGGTGACAATCACGGCACCGCGTGCGCGGGCGTGGCCTGCGCCAACGGCACGGCCGGAGCATCCGGAGTAGCGCCGGAAGCCCGGCTGATGCCGATCCGGCTCGCCTCCGGGCTCGGTTCGCAAGCCGAGGCGGACGCCTTTCAGTGGGCCGCCGACCACGGCGCGGACGTCATCTCGTGCAGCTGGGGCCCGGCCGACGGCGCATGGTTCCAGCCCGGCGATCCGGCGCACAACCGGGTCGTGGCGCTGCCCGCGAGCACCAGGCTGGCAATCGAGCACGCCGTCACCAGCGGACGCGGCGGCAAGGGCTGTGTGGTGCTGTTCGCGGCGGGCAACGGCAACGAGTCCGTCGACAACGACGGCTATGCCGGTTTCGCGAAGGTCATCGCCGTCGCGGCCTGCAACGACACCGGTAAGCGCAGCGTGTACAGCGATTTCGGCAAAGCGGTGTGGTGTGCGTTCCCCAGCAGCGACATCGGGCACCGCCCGTTCGGGCATCCCGCCCCGCTCACGCCCGGAATCTGGACGGTGGACCGGCACGGTGCCGACGGCTACAACCCCGGCACGACGGCGTCGGGCGACGCGGCGGGCGACTACACCAACGACTTCGGTGGTACGTCCAGCGCTTGCCCGGGAGCAGCCGGGACAGTCGCCCTGATGCTGTCGGTGAATCCCGGGCTGTCCTGGGTCGAGGTGAAGAACCTGCTGAAAGGCGCCTGCGACAAGATCGATCCGCAGGGTGGCGGCTACGGGTCCGACGGCCACAGCGACAAGTACGGGTACGGCAGGATCAACGCCCTCGCCGCGGTGCGAGCGGCGCGGCCGGAGGGAGCCGAATCCGCCGCCGATGCGGTGCTCACCGTGGGAGGAGACTGAGGGGGTGACGGCGGAGGGCGTTCGGTTGATCGTGGTGGACGCCGCGAATGTCATCGGTTCACGACCCGACGGATGGTGGCGCGACCGCCCGGGTGCCGCTCGGCGACTGCTCGAGCGGATTGCCGGACTGCCGGAACGTCTGGCGGAACGCACCGAGGTGATCGTGGTGCTCGAGGGAGCGGCGAAGACCGCGGTCGATGCGGCGGACCCGGAGGTCGGCGGCGTGCGGGTGGTGCGGGCGGACGGTTCGGGCGACGACGCGATCGTCGGTGTGGTGGCCGCGGCTCGTGCGCAGGACGACCGCCGTCCGATCACCGTGGTGACGGCGGACCGGGGACTGCGTGACCGCGTGGCGGTTCAGGGCGCGGATGCGGTCGGTCCACGCTGGTTGCTCGACCGCGTCGGCTCCTGACGCGGTCAGCGCCGGGCGGTAGGTCTCGCATTGATGACGCCCGGCGTTTCACCCATCTGTCCAGTCCGTTTTGCGGCAGTCTGAGCGGTATGACCGCCTCCGACGTCGTGGGGATGCCGTTGCTCTACCTGGTCGAGATCTCCGAGCCAGGTTACTTCAATCGGCCGTGGTGGAAGATCGCCAGCACCGGCGCGCCCGGTCAGGTTCGCGCGGCGCTCGCCGAACTGGCCGTGCGGGTCGAGCGGGACGTCCAGCGCGCCGGCGGCGCGGGTCGGTGCTGGTACCGCTACGACGTGCGGTGGTCCGACGGCGCGATGCTCGAGTGTTTCCAGGGCGCGATCCGATCGATACTGATACCAGGGGAGTTGCGCTGCCTGGCCGTCGCCCTGACCTCTGCGACGACCGTCGATTTGCGCTCCGCCGAGCGTCCGCCCCGCTGAGTTGGCACTGTTGACAGACGCGTAGAGCCCCGAAGGCTTCGGGGCTCTACCCGTATCCGCGACTCAGTCCAGCAGAGCGGTTGTTTGGCGTCCTGCTGTGCGGCACTCGCGTGTCCCGCCTCCGTGCGAGCCTCGGCGCAGCAGATCGCGGCCATCATCCGTCGCCCGGATCAGGCGGGCCCGCCCATGAGCCGTATCGGACGAGACTGCCATGGCCGCTCCAGACGAGATAAGTTGCTTGCGCGATGCAACTATAAAGTGATTGCTTGCGCTAAGCAACTAGTGTTGCGACGGTCCTCGGCCGGTCACGGATATGTGCGGTCAGCAGATCGGCAGCTATCTACACGGCGGCGCGGGAATACCACCACCCCAGGGGTGTCACGATGCCACCCTGTGGGTTTGCCGGGCGCTCCCTGCGGTCCCTGGTTCTGCGGTTATGGCCAGCGCACAGTAGTAGCCGAACTCCCGATGCCGATCGCTACGAAGGAACCACGAGATGCAGCCGACTTTCGTTCACCACATGAGGCAACAGGTTGCCGAATATGGGGATGCCAGGTCATACACCTATCTTCGTGAGGCCGGGCTCGAGCTCAGCGAGGAGATCCGCACCTACCGTGAACTCGACCGTGACGCCAGAGCGTTCGCGGCTTGGCTCGCGGGCCGTCCGGAGTCGGTCGAGCCGGTCGTGCTGCTCTATCTCGACGGTATGGCCTTCTTGCGGGCGTTTCTCGGGTGCCTGTACGCCGGGGTCGTGGCAGTTCCCGCGCCCGTGCCGCACGATGCGAACAGCACGCGACGACTGGCAAGTGTGATCGCGGATTCCGGCGCCCGATTGGTACTCACGACCGCGCACTTCCAGCCGCTGGTCGAAGCGGCTGCGCCCGTGACCGTAGTCGCGGCCGACGGTCCGCTCGGTGAGCCCGACGCGTGGCGGATGCCCGCCATCGACGCCGCCACGATCGCCTTCCTGCAATATACGTCCGGCTCAACCGGCACACCCAAAGGCGTTGTCGTGACCCACGGCAATCTCATGCACAACGAGGCCGCCATCGCCGCGGGCGGGATGAACGATGCCGGCACCGGCGTCGGTTGGCTTCCGCACTTTCACGACATGGGTCTGATCGGGCTGCTGCTGGGGGCGGTATACGCCGGCGCGAACCTGGTGTTCATGGCGCCGACGACGTTCCTCAAGCGCCCGGTGCGCTGGCTGCGCGCCATCGACAAGTATCGCGGGACCTTCACCGCCGCACCCGATTTCGCCTACGACCTGATCGCGCGCCGGGTGACCGACGAGCAGTTGGCCGATCTCGATCTCAGCACGCTCGAGATCGCGCTCAGCGGCGCCGAACCGATCCGTGAGCGGACCATGGCGGCGGTGCTCGAACGGTTCGCGCCCGTGGGTTGGCGGCCGACGACATTCCGGCCGGCCTACGGCCTGGCCGAGGTGACGCTGCTCGCCAGCGGCCGAACCGCCCCTTCGGCGCCGGTCTTCCTCGACATCGGCCACGAAACTCGGCTCGTCGGCTGCGGACACGCGGCCCGTGGTCTCGATATCCGGATCGTCGACCCGCACCGGCGGCAACAGCTGCCGGAGAACACCGTCGGCGAAATCTGGATTCGCGGCGGCAGTGTCGCCGTCGGTTACTGGAACCGCCCAGAGGAGACCCGCGAAACCTTCGAGGCTTACCTCGGCACCGAGGGACCGTTTCTGCGCACCGGTGATCTCGGTCTGCTGAGTGACAACGAGTTGTTCGTCGCGGGCCGTCTGAAGGATCTGTTGATCGTCAACGGACGCAACGTCTATCCCCAGGACATCGAGGGGATGATCGGCGAGTTGCATCCGGCGTTCGCGGGCAGTGCAGGCGTCGCCATATCCGTCGATGCGAGCGGCCGGGAGAGGCTTGTCGTGCTCCAGGGTGTCAAGACGGCGCTGCAAGGCGACACCACCCTCGCCCAACTCACCTCGACGATCAAGTCGGCGATCGCTCGCAGGTTCGACGTGCCCGCGCCGAATGTCGTTCTCGTCGCGCCCAGGTCGGTGCACCGCACTACCAGTGGGAAGGTCCGGCGCAGCTCGATGCGGAAGGCGTTTCTCCAGGGCCGCGTCGCGAATGTGCTGCACGAGGATCTCGAACCGGCGCTGAGCCGATCCATGACCGTCTGATCGATCGAAACCCGCCGAGGAGCCTGAAACATGTTCAGCGCCATCACTGTTCGCCCGAAGACGATCGAGGATTGGCTCGTGGAGCGCGTCGCGGATTACACCGAGCGCGCACCGCACGAGGTGGATCCGTCCGTCCCGCTCGCCGAGCTCGGCCTGGACTCCGTCTCGGCGGTGAACCTGTGCGGTGAGATCGAGGACCGATGGTCGCGCGAGGTCGACCCGATCCTGGTCTTCGAGTACCCGACCATCGCCGATATCGCCGCCTACCTCGCCGCCGAATTCACCCTCGCCGCATGACCGACATCGCCATCGTCGGCATCGACTGCCGATTCCCCCAAGCACCCGATCCGGCCGCGCTGTGGCGGCTGCTGATCGACGGACGTGACGCGATCTCCGAGGTCCCGGCGAGCCGCTGGACCGCCGCCGACTTCCACGACCCGGCCGGTGCGCCCGGCACCATCAACACTCGCGGCGGCGGCTTCCTCGACGACGCGGACGCGTTCGACGCCGAGTTCTTCGGCATCCCCCCGCGCGAAGCCGAGGCGATGGACCCGCAACAGCGATTGCTGCTGCAAGCCACGTGGCGGGCCTTCGAAGACGCCACACTCGACCCGCGCGGCGAGGCCGGTTCGCGGACCGGGGTGTTCGTCGGCGTGATGGCCAACGAATGGGCCAACCTGCAGATGAGCGACTACGCCGCGATCACGCCGCAGCACGGCTCCGGCAACGGCTACTTCATGACCGCCAACCGGCTGTCCTACCAGTTCGACCTGAGAGGACCGAGTGTCGCGGTCGACACGGCCTGCTCGTCGTCGCTGGTCGCGATCCACCTCGCCTGCGGCGCGCTGGCTTCCGGCGAGTGCGACCAGGCCGTCGCCGGTGGCGTCAACCTCGTGCTCACCCCCGCCGTCGGCGTCTTCTACACCCAGGCCGGTCTCTCCGCTCCTGATGCTCGGTGCAAGCCCTTCAGCGGCAGCGCCGACGGGATCGTGCGCGGCGAGGGCGTCGCGGTGCTCGTGCTCCGGCGGCTCGCCGACGCGCAGGCGGCCGGCCTGCCGATCTACGCGGTGATCAAGGGCAGCGCGGTCAATTCCGACGGGCGGAGCAACGGCATCACGGCGCCGAACCGGTGGGCGCAGCAGCAGGTGATCGGGGAGGCGTGCGAGCGTGCCGGGGTACGGCCCGAGCAGGTGGATTTCCTCGAGGCGCACGGCACCGGAACGGTGCTCGGCGACATGATCGAGGTCAAGGCGCTGGGGCAACTGCACGGGCGCAACCGGTCGCGGCCGTGCGGAATCGGTTCGATCAAGGGCAATCTCGGTCACACCGAGGGCGCGGCGGGCGTCGCGGGCCTGATCAAGGTGGCCCTCAGCCTGCGGCACGGTGTCGTTCCGCCGTCGCGGTTCGCAGATCAGGAGAATCCGCGGCTGCGGATGAGTCAGCAGGGTCTGCGTCTGCTCACCGACGCGATGCCGCTGGACGGTCCCGGCTACGGCGGAGTCAGCAGTTTCGGCCTCGGCGGCACGAACGCCCATGTCGTGCTGGGCAGCCCGCCCCTCACCGGAACGTCAGGGACGCCCGGTGGCGGAGTGCTCACCCTGTCGGCGACCGACGCGGAAGGCTTGCGGCGCAATGCCTATCGCCTTGCCGATGCCTTGGCGGCCATGCCACAGGATCAGTTCGCGCAAGTCTGCTGGACCAGCAACCGAATCAAGTCCTCCGGTCGCGCCAGGCTCGCTGTCGCCGCGGGCGATCGCGACGCCGCGATCGCCCGGCTGCGCGACGGTGCGGAGACCGGGGTGGTGCGGCCGGTCGGCGTCGGCTGGATGTGCACCGGCCAAGGTTCGCAATTCGCGGGCATGGCACGCGTGTTGGACGCGGCCGTCCCGCTGTTCCGGCACGCGCTGGAGCAGGTCGACCAGGTCATGGCGGCCCATCTCGGCCGGTCGGTGCGCGAGCTGATGCTCGACGAGCACACCGAGATCGACCGCACCGAACTGGCGCAACCGGCGATCTTCGCGATGGAGTACGCCTTGGCCGAGTCGCTCGCCCGCACCGGCGTCCGTCCGGCCTGGGTGATCGGACACAGCATCGGCGAGTTCGCGGCGGCGGCAGTGGCGGGCGTGTTCGACCTGGACGACGCCTGCCGTCTCGTCGTCGCACGAGGCGAGCTGATGCGGCAGCTCCCGGAGGGCGGCGCGATGCTCGCCGTGCGAGCGGACCCGGCGGAAGTCGCCGGAATGCTCTCCGGCCGAACGGACGTCGCGATCGCAGCCGTCAACGGTCCGGGGGAGATCGTGTTGTCCGGCGCCGCCCCGGCGATCGTCCGCATGCGGGAGGCGCTCGCGGCGCGTGGGGTCGGAACCAGGCCGCTCACCGTATCGCACGCCTTCCATAGCCCGCTGATGGAACCCATGGTGGAGCGGTTCGAGGCGGTCGCCCGCGAATGCGCCTATCGGACACCGGTTCTGCCGCTCTATTCGACAGTGCGCGGTCGCCTGCTCGACGCGAACGAGACGATGGACGCCACTTACTGGACCGAACACGTTCGCGCCACAGTGCGCTTCGGCGAGGCGGTCGAGGCCGCGCTCGGCACCGATCCGAGCCATGTGATCGAGATCGGGCCGCGCCGCGTCCTCGCCGCGCTGGTGGGCCGGATCCGTCCGGATCCGGCGCCGCGCTGCCTGACGCCGAGCCCCGGCCCCGGCGCGACCGGCGGCGAATTCGCAGACGTCGTCGCCGCGCTGTACCGCGACGGACTCGACCCCGACTGGGACCGGCTCTACGAACCCGCGCAGCGCGTGCGCCGGAGGCTGCCCGGCTACGAGTTCGCCACCGACCAGCGATTCTGGGTCGACCCATCCACCACGCCTTCCCGATCCACGCAAGCCGAGGAAACCTCCATGGACCAGTTGATCGCACTCTTCCGGGAACAGAACGCCGTCCTGGCGAGTCTCGTCGGCGCGCCCGGAGAGCAGCGGGCGGGCGCCGCGTCCCTGACGGAGCCGACGGTGCGCCAGCAGATCCCGGTGCCGACGACCACCGCGAAGCCGCCGCCCGCACCGGAAGCGGTCGCGGCCGTCGTTCGCGCGGAATGCGCGAGGGTCAGCGGATTCCCGGCCGATCGGCTCCGCGATGCCCAAACCCTCGGCGCCGACCTGGGATTCGACTCCCTCATGGTGACCGACCTGATCGCCGCGCTGGTTCGCAAACTACCCGCGGCGACCATCGACCCCGCTCGGTTCACGCCAACGACGACGCTCGGTGACGTCGTCACCCATGTCACGACCTCGGCGGGTGCGACCATTCCGCCGCAGAGCGCGCAAGCCATGGCCGCCGAGCCGACCGAACCCCGGCACACGGTCATCGAGCCGGAGTACCGGATCTCGGAATTCGGGGAGGTCAAGGCGATCGCCGACCGGTTCTCCGGCGTCGAAGCACTCGGTCTGTCCAACCCATACTTCCTGATCAACGACGGCATCACGCGGGACACCTCCGTCGTAGACGGCACGTCGGTGCTCAACTTCTCCAGCTACAACTATCTGGGGTTGTCCGGTCATCCGGCGGTCGTCGCCGCCGTGCAGGAAGCCGTGGCGCGCTACGGCAGTTCGTGCTCGGCCAGCCGGATCCTCTCCGGCGAGAAACCGGTGCACCGCGAACTCGAGGCCGAAATCGCGGGCCTGCTCGGCACCGAGGACGCTATCGCGTTGGTCGGCGGCCACTCCACGAACGTCACGATCATCGGGCACCTGGTCGGCCCGGAGGACCTGGTGATCCACGACAGCCTCGCGCACGACAGCATCGTGCAGGGCTGCAAGCTGTCGGGCGCGACCCGCCGCCCGTTCCCGCACAACGACCACGCCGCCCTCGACGAACTGCTGACCGAGATCCGCGGCCGGTACCGGCGGGTGCTGATCCTGATCGAAGGCGTCTACAGCCAGGACGGCGACATTCCGGACCTGCCCGCGATCATCGCGGTCAAGAAGAAGCACAAGGCGCTGTTGATGATCGATGAGGCGCACAGCATCGGTGTGCTCGGCGCGGGCGGTGGGGGCATCGGCGAACACTTCGGCGTCGCCCGCGACGATGTCGAATTGTGGTCGGGAACGATGTCGAAGGCGCTCGCCGGATGCGGCGGGTACGTCGCGGGCAGCGCGGAGCTGATCCGATTCCTGAAATACACGACTCCGGGGTTCGTCTACAGCGTCGGCATGACGCCGATGAACGCCGCCGCCTCGGCCGCGGCGATCCGGCAGATGCGGTCCGACGGCGAACCGCTGGAACGCCTACGCCACAATTCCCGGCTGTTCCTGGGACTGGCCCGGCAGGCGGGCATCGACACCGGCGACAGCCATGACACACCGATCGTCCCGTGCATCGTCGGCGACTCGCTGAAGACGCTGAAACTGTCGAACGCGCTGCTGCGCCGCGGCGTCAACGTCAACCCGATCCTGTACCCGGCGGTGCCGGAGAATCTGGCGCGCCTGCGGTTCTTCGTCACCGCCTGCCATACCGAAGACCAGATCCGCGACACGCTCGAGATTCTTGCCGAGGAACTCGCGTTGCTCGCCGACAGCTGACGCGCGACTCGGCTGTCGCCGGTCGGACGCGTACCGACGGTGGCCACCGGTCCGCGGCGACCGGAACGGCTGCGTCTGTACCGCGACGCGCACCGGACCGCTGTAGCATCAGCCGGGTGCCATTGCCGCAGCTCAATCGGTAACGGCGACTTTCCGCGGGTTGGATGGACGATGAGGGCCGGGCACGGCGTCCGCTGTCGGGTGTTGTTCGAACGCCGTCGACGCAGTCGGCCAGGAGGGTTCACGGGCGCCGTACACGTGTGACTGCCAGGTGAAGGGTTCGAGCGGCGATTCGGTTCCCGCCGCGTGCGTCCGGTCGACTCCTGATCCGAGGGTGCACGCCGAGCCGATCGATGCCGGCTACCGCGGTGGACGAGGCCGCCTGCCTCGCCGCCGACCGTAGCGCTCGCATCGGAGGTAGGGCACAGCCATGATTCGCTCGATCGTGCGAACCGCGACCGCTCTGACGGTCGCCGCCGGTACGTGGTTCGCGGGTGCTCCGGCGCCCGTGGTCGCGTCGCCGCCGCTGGATGTGGTGGTGACCGGCGGCGCGATCTCCGGCCGCGCCGTCGACGGGATCACCGAATACTTCGGCATCCCGTTCGCCGCGCCCACCGGGGGCGAAGCGCGGTTCGCGCCGCCGCGCCCCGTGTCGCCGTGGCCCGGCGTGCGCCCTGCGCGCGACCACGGGCCGCAGTGTCCGCAGACGGGATACCTGCCCGGCATACCGTCGCTCGCGCCTACCGGCGAAGATTGCCTGACCATCGATGTCTACGCGCCGGACGGCGACCGCGACCGCGCGCGGCCGATCATGGTGTTCTTCCATGGTGGCGGCTATCTCGACGGCTCCAACACCGAATACGACGGTCCCACCCGGATGGCCGCGGATGGCGACGTCGTCGTGGCCATCCCCAACTACCGCCTCGGACCGTTCGGCTTCCTGGCACTGCCCGAGCTCGCGGCCGAATCCGGCGGCGCCACCGGTACGGTCGCCATCCAGGATCAGCAAGCCGCGTTGCGCTGGTTGCGCGACAACGCCCACGTCTTCGGCGGCGATCCGGACAACATCACGATCTTCGGGGAGTCGGCCGGCGCCGTCAGTGTCTGCACCCACTTCGCCGCACCCGGCTCCGACGCCCTATTCGCCAAGGCGATCATCCAGAGCGGTCCCTGTGCCCAAGCGCCCCTGGCACCGAGCGATCGTGCCGACGCTTTCGCGCGCTCGCAGCGCTATGCGGACAGTGTCGGATGCGGCGACGCCGCGACCCGGCTGGCCTGCCTGCGCGCACTGCCCGTATCGAGACTCCTGGACTCGCCGATCGCCCGATCCGAGGGGGAGAATCCCATTTGGTTTCCCGCCATCGACGGCGTCGTCATCACTCGGACACTCGACGAGGGCCTGGTGGGGGATCCGAGGAAAGCGCCGATCCTCATCGGGACCACCACCGCGGAAGGTGCGTTGATCGTCGCCGAAACCGACTATGCCCGCGGCCACATCCCGGACGCGGCGAGCTACGAGCGTTTCGTGCGCCGGTCCTTCGGCGCCGACGCGGACCGCGTCCTGGCCCGATATCCGCTGGACCGATTCCCGTCACCGGCAGCAGCCCAGGTCGCGGTGATCACCGACAGCGAGCTCGCCTGTCCCACCATGTCCACCAGCCGAACGGCGCGCGATGCCGGACATCCACTGTGGCAGTACGAATTCGATCAGGCGCCGCTCGGTGCCGCCAATCCGGTTCTGCCCGGCGCCTTTCACTCCGCCGAGCTCTACTATCTGTTGACCAGATTCATGGGCGTGCCGATTCCTTGGACCGGCGCGTCCGCCGCTTTCGCCGCGCAGATGCAGCGATGGTGGACCACCTTCGCCCACACCGGTGACCCGAACGCGCCGGGTTCCCCCGAATGGCAGCCCTGGCCGGCGTCGACGGGAAACGGCCCCGATGGATCCGCTCTGCTCATGCGGGCGACCGGCAGCGTGATGACGGACGATTTCGCCGCCAGGCACGACTGCGCGTTCTGGGCGGAAATCGACCGCTGATCCATCGCCCGAAGTCCGTGATGGACTGTGCTTTTCGTTGTTCTCCGGCTCTTGATCTTGCCGTGCCGCTTCGCGCTGGGTTATGGTCGTCGCCATGACTGCCGGGTCGGCGACACGCCGCACACAGAACGGTTACCCGGCCGCGCTGTGATCATCAGGCGGGCCAGGGGCCCGCCGCCTTCTTCGCGAATCCCATGTCACTACAGGGACGCCGGAAGGAGGTGAAACACATGTCCCATTCGGAATCACCGCAGCGCGGATGGCCGGACTTCGTCGCCGCACACGCTCGGGGCGGAGTGCTGGAGGCCACTGTCGTGCAGATCGCGCCGTTCGGCGCGTTCCTGGAGGTCGCTCCAGGAATTCACGGATTGCTGCACCGCACCGAGTGGTCCACCGAACCGCAGGTCGGTGCCACTCTGACGGTGCGCATCCTCGATATCGATACCGAGAGGCAGCGGGTCGCTCTGGCGCACGCTGAATAAGGCTCGGCACGACCCCAAGACTATCCCGGCCATGGTGACGGGCTCGCGGCGAATCGTCCGGCCGGCCCTGCCGCCGGGAATAAGATGATGTTGTCACCGCGTGCGGTGTGCGGTCGAAGTCCGCTTCGATCGCCGGGATCAGGTGAGACGCTGCAGGTAGGAGCATACTTACGCGATGAACGAATCGGGCGACTCAACCGTGGACACGGCCGAAGGCACCGTAGCCAGGGTAGTCGGTGCGGGGATCCCGCAAGCCACGGGAAGCTTCCGGTTCTGGTTCGCCGACCAGCACTGGGAGTGGTCGGACGAGGTCGCCGCGATGCACGGCTACGGACCCGACGCGGTGACGCCGACGACCGAGTTGCTGCTCGCGCACAAGCACCCCGAGGACCGGGATCACGTCGCGGAGGCGATCGAGAAGTCGGTGCGCAACGCCGAGCCGTTCTGCAGCCGTCATCGCATCATCGACACCGCGGGTGTGCCGCACCATGTGCTCGTGCTGGGCGACACCATGACCGACAAGAACGGCACCGTGGTCGGCACCGCGGGCTACTACGTCGACCTGACGGCCACCATCGCCGAGGACCGCCAGGATCTGCTCGACGACACGCTGCCGCGACTCGTCGAAGCGCGCGCGCTGATCGAGCAGGCCAAAGGCGTGCTGATGCGGGTCTACCGGATCAACGCCGACCAGGCATTTCACGTCTTGCAGTGGCGCTCGCAGGAGACCAACGTCAAGCTGCGCGACCTCGCCGCCCAGCTCATCGCCGAAATCGACCGGCTGCCCCCGGCGCCGCCCGGGGTGCAGACCGCCTTCGACCACATGCTGCTCACCTTGCACGAGCGCATCCCGAAGTCGTAGGGAGCGGTCCTAGTGGTCGCGCAGCACGGCACCGACCCCGTCGTGCAGGGCTGCCACGGCGTCGACCAGGACGATCTCGGCCCCGATCGCCAGAGCGGCCACCGGCAGCGCCTCGTCGGCGCGGCGCATCTCACCGGCCGAGCCGTTCGTGGCCGGGCCGATCAGGGGGTTCGGGGCCGACCCGGCCAGCACCAATCGGTCACCAAGCACCCCGCGATCGAGCAGTAGCCGCTCCACGGTGGCGGCGCGCAGCGCGCTGGTGGTCGCGGCCAGTCCGGCCACCGCCAAGCCGTCCGGGCGCTCGATCTCGGCGGCGAAGCGCTCGAGGACCCGGCGGCGCCGCTGCGCCGCCACCCGGTGCAGAATCTCGCGGACCTCGGCGTCGAGCGCCTCGGGGTCCGAACCCGGTGTCAGCGTGCCGGTTTCGGCGTCGATGACATCCCTGCCCTTCGCATCGAACACCGCCCGAAGTTCCGCACGTGCCAAGGCTTCCCCGGCGAGCACGACGACCTCCGCGCGCACGGTATCGGCGAGCCGGTCCAGCTCGCCCGCGAACTCGCGGACGTCGCGTCGCGCCGTGTCCTCGATTCGCTGCCGGATCGTGCGGTGCGACCAGTCGTCGCGCCGAGGCTCGAGCGCCGGATGGCCGGCGCTGCGGAGGGTGTGCCTCGTTTCGCTGCCGTGGCCGTCGAGTCCGTACAACTCCGAGCCCACTCGGCCCACGAGGGCGACGACATGCGGTACTTTCTCCGCCTGCGCCTCGATCAGCGGCAGCAGGTAGGGCAGGGGCGACACGCGGACGGTCTCGATGTCGGGCGGGCTCGGTAGACGTTCGTCGGCGAGCACCTCGGTCTCGTCGGCGATGAGCAGCCTGCCGCATCGCCCCCGCGCAGGCGGGTGCAGTTCGATCGCCTGGGCGAGCAGCCTGCGGATGCGCGGCCGGGCTCCGCTGCGGTCCAGTTCGGCGTCGATCGAACGCCAGTGCAGCTCGGTGTCGCGCGCCGCGTCCTCGGTGTCGTGGGAACTGTCGAAGCAGACCGATGCGAAGGGCCCGTGCTTATGGATGATGCGGCGGAGGTCGGCCATCGGTATCACCTGGGCATCCCTGGCCGCGGAGGTCCGTGCCGGTGGCCGTCGGAAACCACCGGCGACCACTCGGTCCGTGCCGCTCGGCGCCAGGTGACTTCGTCGTGTGTGCCGACGGCTTCGGTTCGGTGCACCACAGTCGGCGGGTACCCGGGCGTGTCGAGCCGAATCAGCGAACGCAGGTGCTCGGGCGCGGCGCCTTCGTGTGGGAGCGCGCTGCCACACGAGTTGTAGCCGAGGAATTTACGAAGCTTCCGGCTTCGCGGTCGGGTGTGACGATGCGGGGAAAGCTCCGCGGCTCCGACCGGAGCAACCGCCGCCGCTACCGCGCCGCGTTCCGGAGTCGCGTACGCGCGGCCGAGGCCGATCACTGTCAGCGCGACTGCCGTGGATGAAGGCGACGAGTTGGCCGCGTGTGTTTCACCACCCGGTGCTTTTTCGGTTTCGTGTAAGAAACCCGGTCGAACCCGCTATTTCCACTGTTCAGCGCCGAAAAATGTAAACAAGCGACCGCTTGGTGTCCAGATCGTAAACCGAAAAGAGCGGTTTGTTTCACGTTGGCTGTGGTAAATGTGGGGTGTATCGGATCGACAGCGCGGTCATCCGATAAAAGGGGCGAGGAACCCGCGCTGCTCGACGTTCAGCCGATTCGACGCGCTCTGTCGCGAAACTACCGGCGCGCACGGACACGAGGGCTCTCCGCAAGTATGTGTACGGCTACGTGCACCAGCGCAGAGGAACGTCATCGTGATCGAGAAACCCGAAGCGCCCGTCGCGGACGACGAAGAACGAGATCGGATCGTATGGCCCGACCCGAGCCCGCTGAGCAGTTGGTGGGCCGAAGTCATGGCGCATCGCCGGATCACCCGGCCACACGCCTCGGCCGCCGACCCGCGGCACAACTGACGAGCCGCGGGCTCGTCGGTTTCGCCGCGACGCGCAGAAGGCCGGCCGCCGCGGGCCGGCCCTCGGCGCGCAATTGCGGGCAGTGAGTTGTTCTACGACTTCCGCCCGAATGTGTGCAAGTGTTTTCCGCGACATAGCCGAAAGCGCCGCGCGCACAGGGCGATGAGGAATGTCGTTCGTGGCGTGAACAGTGGGCCGGGAGCGAGTTCACCGAAAACCCCGCGCGTTTACATGGCATTCACATTTCGCGGAGTTCGAAATCGAGGACTCGCTCCGAGTTCGGCTCGACTTGCGAGGATGTAGCGACTCGTCCCATCCATGACCGCCCCGCGAATTCCGGGGCAGGTCCGACCTGCCTTCTGTGTGGTCGTCACGCCGTTTCCGCCGCCGCGCCGGTGGCGTTTGCGGCGAAGTGCCGTAATGGGTTTGCGGCGGGGCCATCGCGAGCGACGATCCACGGTGTCGTCCTATCCGCTCGGCGGCGGCTGGCCGGCCTCGACGCGCGCCCGCTCGGGCGTCGCGCTGAGCGGCTCGGCCAAATCCTCCAGCGACCGCCCTTCCGCACGCACCCCATACGCCAGTTCCACCAGACCGGCCGCGAACATGGCGAGCGCGCCGATGGTGAACGCCAGGGCCGTCTTCCCCGGCTCGCCGTTCGCGGTCAGCCCGGCGAACACCAACGGTCCCGCGACGCCGCCCGCGACGGTACCGATCGCGTAGAAGAAGGCGATGGCCATGGCGCGGGTCTCCATCGGGAAGATCTCGCTGACGGTCAGATACGCCGCGCTGGCGCCGCACGACGCGACGAACAGCACCGCGGTCCAGCAGGCGGTGAGCGTGGTCGCGTTCAGGTGGCCCGCCGCGAAAAGCCATGCCGTGCCGAGCAGCAGCACGGCCGAGCCGAGGTAGCTGCCCGCGATCATGGGCTTGCGCCCGATCGTGTCGAAGAACTTGCCCAGCAGCAACGGACCGAGGAAGTTGCCGAAGCAGAGGACCGCGAAGTAATAGCCGACCCGGTCGTCCGGAATGCCGAACGATCTGGACAGGATGAGCGCGTAGTTGAACGTGACGGCGTTGTAGAGGAACGCCTGACCGATGAACAGCGACAACCCGAGCACGCTGCGCCGCGGATAGTGCCGCACCATCACAGCCGCGATCTCCCGGAAGGAGATGCTGCGCCGCTGCCGAATCCGGATCCGGTGATCGGAGACGTCGGCGAGCGAGGCGCCCGTGTCGTCCCGGACGCGCGCCTCGATCGCGGTGACCGAGCGTTCCGCGTCGTCTTCGTGACCGTGGATGAACTGCCAGCGCGGACTTTCCGGCACATGTCTGCGCACCAGCAGGATGATCAGGCCGAACACGGCGCCGAGCGCGAAGGTCAAGCGCCAGCCCACATTCGGCGGGAACAGATTCGTGTTCAATGCGACGATGGACAGCAACGCGCCGCCGACCGCGCCGAGCCAATAGGTGCCGTTGATGACGATGTCGATGCGTCCGCGGTACTGCTTGGGGATCAGCTCGTCGATCGCGGAGTTGATCGCCGCGTATTCGCCGCCGATGCCGAAGCCGGTGAGGAAGCGGAACAAGACGAACCACCACATCGAGAACGACAAGGCCGTCATGGCGGTCGCGAAGAGGTAGATCGCGAGCGTGATCAGGAACAGCTTCTTGCGGCCGAACCTGTCGGTCAGCCAACCGAAGAAGAGAGCGCCCGAGCCCGCGCCCGCAACGTACATCGCCGCCGCGACGCCGGAAACCTGTGCGGCCGTGATGGTCAGGCCGCTGCCCGGTTCCGAAAGCCGCGCGGCCACGCTGCCGACGACGGTCACTTCGAGCCCGTCGAGGATCCAGACGGATCCGAGCCCGATCACGATCATCCAATGCCACCGAGACCAGGGCAGGCGATCCAGCCTGGCCGGTATGTCGGTCGATATGGTTCGCACGGATCACCACCTTCGCAAGCCTGAGGGTCGGATACCCCGAGCCCGAGCGGCCAACCGCGCGGGTGGGTTAGGCTCGAACACGAGTGAAACGTGTTCTAGAAAGTGGCCTGTCGATGAAGACCATCTTTGCGCTGTGGGGCGTCGGTGACCTGCTCGCGGCGGACTTCGCGCCGCTCCTGACCGGGGCCGCCGCGGTGCAGGCGAACATCTCCGACGCGGCGGTCGAGACGGCGATGCTGCGCATCACGTCATTCGACGAACCGGTGCGAGCCGTCGTCAGCGTCTGGTGGGCGGACGCGCCGCAGGCGGAGGCGGCCGCGCGGGTGCTGAGCACCGTGGCCGAGCGGGTGGAAGGCTGGCATGTCGAGGAGGTGACGCCGATTCCCCCGCCGGTCACCGCGGTGCTCGAGCGTGCGCCGGGCCTGTCGAACTTCGCCTTCTTGCGTAAACCGGACGACCTGTCGCATGCCGAGTGGCTGGATCGCTGGCGCAACCAGCACACCGCCGTCGCCATCGAGACCCAGGCGACCTTCGGCTACGTGCAGAACGTCGTGACCGGGCCCGCGACGGCCGGTGCGCCGGACATCGCCGGGATCGTGGAGGAGCTGTTCCCGCTCGCGGCGCTCACCGATCCGCACGCCTTCTACGGCAGCGGCGGTGACGGAGCGGAGCTGGCGCGCCGCATCGATCGGCTGATGGCCAGCGTCGCGACCTTCGGCGGTGACCGGAACTTGGATGTCGTGCCCACCAGCCGATATCGGCTGCGCTGAGCGGTTCAGCGGCCGGAGCGTCCCGCCGATTCGCGCAGCGCGACGCGTGCGGCGCGCACGGCGGGATGGTCGCCCGTGCCGCGCCGGTAGGCGAGGTGCGTGCGCCGTCGCATCGGCAGCGCGCCGAGGATGACGCCCGGCGGGCAATCCCGCGTACCGAATTCCGGGACCAGCGCGACACCCTGACCCGCGGCCACGAGCGCGAGGACCGTGCCGAAGTCGTCGGCGTGATGCCGGATCCTGGGCGTGAAGCCCGCCGCCTCGCAGGCACGCATCGTCATGGTGTGGCACATTGTGCCGGGAGTGCTTGCGATCCAAGCGCTTTCGCGATGATCGGCGAGCGGTTCGGCGGTGCGCGCGGCGAGATGGACGATCTCCTCGAACAACGGCTCGCTGTGCAACGCGGGATCGGCGGGGACCGGAGCGTAGTCGTACTCCTGGATCAGCGCGACGTCCAGCGTCTCGGCGCGCAGCGCGTCGGGCGCCAGCGCCGGGTCCAATTCGGTCACACGCAATTCCAGCCGGGGATGCGCGCTGCTCAGCGCGACGAGCGCGGGGGAAAGGATGGTCCGCACCGCGGTCGGAAACGCGCCGATGCGCAAGGTTCCGGTGAGTTCGGTGCGGATCGTGGCCAGTTCGGCGGTGGCCTGCTCGAGCACCGCGAGAATCCGCTCGGTGTGCCCGACGAGCGCCACGGCCGCCGGGGTCAGCGTCACTCGCCTGCCCGTCCGCGTCAACAGTGGCACGCCCGCTTCCCGTTCCAGTGCGGCGAGTTGCTGGGAGACCGCCGAAGGGGTGTAAGCGAGGGCCTCCGCGACCGCCGCGATGGTCTCGCGGTGCGACAGTTCCCGCAGTAGGCGGAGTTTGCGGACGTCGAGCATAAGTTCAGCTTATGGTCTGCGACAGAAACGTGAACTGGATCTGATGAATTCCAGCGGCGAGGCTGATCGTCATGACGCTCGCAGGTCTTTTCGTTCCTCTGGTCACCCCGTTCACGGCCGACGGCGCACTCGCCGCGGACGCGCTGGAGCGGCTCGCCCGCCAAGTCCTCGACGACGGCGCGACCGGCCTGGTCGCGCTCGGCACCACCGGGGAGCCCGCGACTCTGACCGCCGCCGAGCGCGCGGAAGTGATCGCCGTCTGCGCGCGCGTGTGCCGGGAACGCGACGCGCCGTTGATCGTCGGCGCCGGATCGAACTCGACCGCGGCCTCCGTCGAAGCCCTCGCCGGTCTGGATCCGCGCACCACCGCGGCGCTCACCGTGGTCCCGTATTACACGCGCCCTTCCGAGGCGGGCGTGCTCGCGCATTTCCGCGAACTCGCGGCGGCCTCTCCCGCGCCGCTGATCATCTACCACATCCCCTACCGGACCGGACTTTCCCTGGGAACCGCGACACTCCTCGCGCTGGCCGACCTGCCCAACGTCATCGGCCTGAAGCATGCCGTCGGCGCCGTCGACGACGCCACCGTCACGCTGATGGCCGCCCGGCCCGCCGACTTCGCCGTACTGGCCGGCGACGACCTGTTCGCCGCGCCGCTGCTGGCCCTCGGCGCGTCCGGCGCGATCGCGGCCTCGGCCGCCGTGCACACTTCGTCGTTCGCGGCGATGGTCGCCGCGTGGCGCTCCGGTCCGGTCGATGTGGCGCGGACGCTCGGTCACCGGCTCGCGGTATTGTCGGCCGCGTTGTTCGCCGAACCCAACCCCGCGGTGATCAAAGCGGTGCTCGCGGCGCAAGGCCGCATACCGAGCCCTGCGGTACGGTTGCCTCTGCTGCCCGCGAGCGAGGCGGCGACTCGGGCCGCCTTGGTCGCACTGGCGGAATTTCCGGCAACGGGAACCCGTAATGACTGGTATTGCGGCCGTGAAGGTGCCACGCTTAAGCGGTGACACAACCTCCGGATACCCAGGCGGCTGGGCCCGACCCGGCCACCGACAAACTCGACGCGGCCGTCTTCAAGGTCGCCGGCGTCGTGGTGCTCGGCGCGATCATGTCGATTCTCGACATCACCGTCGTCAGCGTCGCGATCCCGACCTTCCAGCGCGAGTTCGACACGAGCTACGCCATCGCGGCGTGGACGATGACCGGGTACACGCTGGCGCTGGCCACCGTGATCCCGCTGACCGGATGGGCGGCCGACCGCTTCGGCACCAAGCGGCTGTACATCATGGCGCTGACCTTCTTCGTGCTCGGCTCACTGCTGTGCAGCACGGCGTGGAACATCGAATCGCTGATCGCGTTCCGCGTGATCCAGGGCCTCGGCGGCGGCATGCTGATGCCGCTCGGCATGACGATCATGACCCATGCGGCCGGTCCGCAGCGGGTCGGCCGGGTGATGGCGGTGCTCGGTGTGCCGATGCTGCTCGGCCCGATCGGCGGCCCGATCCTGGGTGGCTGGCTGATCGAGAACTTCAGCTGGCACTGGATCTTCCTGATCAACCTGCCGATCGGCGTGATCGCCTTGACGCTGGCGTTCATCGTGCTGCCCAGCGACAAGCCGGAGCCGTCCGAGTCGTTCGACTTCATCGGCATGCTGCTGGCCTCGCCCGGCCTTGCGCTGTTCCTGTTCGGCGTCTCCTCCATCCCGGAGCAGGGGACGGTGCTCGCGGCGCGGGTGCTGATCCCGGCCGCCATCGGCGCGGTGCTGATGGTCGCGTTCGTGTTCCACGCGCTGCGCACCGAGCACCCGCTGATCGATCTGCACCTGTTCCGCAACCGCGCGCTCACCTTCGCTGTGCTCACGATGGTGCTGTTCGCCATCGCGTTCTTCGGAGCGGGTCTGCTGCTGCCGACCTATTTGCAACAGGTGCGCGGTGAGTCGGCGCTGCAAGCCGGTCTGCTGATCGCGCCGCAGGGCATCGGCGCGATGCTCAGCATGCCGATCGCGGGCCGTTTCGTGGACAAGATCGGCCCGGGCAAGATCGTGCTGGTCGGCATCACGCTGATCTCGATCGGGACGGCCTACTTCGTCCAGCTCGACGCGGACAGCTCGTATCTCCCCATGATCGGCGCGCTGTTCGTGATGGGCCTCGGCATGGGCTGCACCATGATGCCGATCATGACCGCGGCGATCCAGACCCTCACCCACCAGCAGGTGGCGCGCGGGTCGACGCTGATGAACATCGTCAACCAGACCGCGGGCTCCATCGGCACGGCGACGATGTCGGTGGTGCTGACCAACCTGCTGAACAACCAGCCGCTGGCGCGCCCGGCGATCGCGGCCAACTTCGATCCCAGCTTGGCGAGCCAGCTTCCGCCGGGCGCCGTCGAAACCGGTCTGCAGCAGGCCGCGGAAGCGTTCAGCCACACCTATGTGGTGGCGCTGGTGCTGATCGTGCTCACCTTGATCCCGGCGTCCTTCCTGCCGCGGACCAAGCCGAAGAACCCGCAGGGGGCCGACGCGGCGACAGTGGTGCACGCCTAGCGGTACTTGTCCCGGGGTCGCCTGCCGATCCCGGGACCTACCGCCGTAGGGGCCGGGCGGATGCCGCCGCGGCCCCTATTTCTTGCCGTGGGCAAGGCCTGCGGTGGGCCGCCGCCGCGCCTCGCGGAGGAACGCCAGGACGGCCGGGCTCGCCACCAAGCGGAATTCGTCGAAATACGCGTGCCGTGCGCCCTCGATCAGATGTAGTCGCGCGTCGGGGATGCGCTCGACCAGCAGGGGAGCGTTCGCGGCGGGATTGAAGCGGTCCTCGGTGCCGTGCACCACGAGGGTGGGAACCCGTATGTCCGGCAAAACATCCCACGCATCGTGCTTGTTGCTCGCGTACAGATGCCTGCGCTTCGCGTAAACCGGCATGGCCGGGTCGCCGAGCGTGTTGTACGGGCCGGACGTGCTCGCCAGCCAGGCCGGGGTGTACATCAGTTCCAGTAGAGCCTGTCGCGCGGCGGCCGGGTCACGCTGCGCGAGCGACCTCCTGACCTCGGGACCGCGTTCGAATGCGTGCTTGCCGCCGGGGGAAGTGCAGCCGAGCACCAGGGAGTGCACCCGGTCCGGATGCAGCGCGGCCAGCCACTGGGCCACCCGCCCGCCCATGGACGTGCCGTAGACGGCGGCCTGCCGCACGCCGAGGTCGTCGAGTACCGCGACCACGTCGTCGGCGAATCCCCGCGTGCTGTACACCTCGTCGGGCTTGTCGCTGTCGCCGGTGCCGCGCCAGTCGAGTGTGATGGTGCGGTGCCCGGTCTCGAAGTCCGCGCGGATGCCGTCCCACCAGTGGTGGGTGTTGGCCTGACCGGCGAGCAGGACCAGCGCGCTGCCCGTGCCCGCCACTTGATAGGCGAGGCGAACTCCGTCGGCCGCCGTTGCGTAGGGCACCTCTACGAAATCCTTTCGTTCAGCGATCGCCGCGAAGCCCGTCGAAGACGATCTCCAGGCCGCGCCGCCACGACGGCGAGCCGGTGGTCTCGCCGAGCAGCGACAGCGCCCACACCAAGTTGACGACATCCTCGTCGGTCGCGTCGGCGCGCAGCGCGCCGGCATCCCGGACGCGCGCGAGCACCGCCGACAGGTGCGACATACCGCGATGGCAGGCCTCCGCCAGTTGAGCCGCCGCAGGATGATCCCCGGTGAACGCCTCGAGCAGTCCGCGATCGGCGGTGAGTCTGTTGAGCAGGTCTTCCACGAATCCGGTGAACGCCGTCCACGCGTCCGGTTCGGCCGCCGCCCGGGCGGCGATCTCGTCCACCGCCGCCAGCCGGGGCGGCAGAAGGGCATCGATCAGGATGTCGCGGGTGGGGAAGTGGTTGTACAGCGTCCCGATACTGACGCGGGCGCGCCGCGCGATCTCCTCCAGCGAGCCGTCGAGGCCCTGCTCGGTGAGCACTTCGGCCGCTGCCCGCAGCAGATTATCGCGATTGCGAGCGGCGTCCCGGCGCAGCGGTTTGGTCACGCGGTCATCCTACAGAACCTGAGGCACGCCTCAGATTCTGTGCTACGGTGATAAATCGAGGGGGGCCTCAAATTAAGGAGAACGCATGGCGGATCAGGGAACAGCAGTGATCGTCGGTGTCGGCCCCGGCCTCGGGATGTCGATGGCCCGGCGCTTCGGACGGGAAGGGTTCCGCGTCGCGCTGATCTCGCGCAGCGATGCACGGCACGCCGGGTACCTCGCGGACCTGGCGGAGCGTGGTGTACACGCCACCGCTCACGTCGCGGACGTCACCGACCGGTCGCGGCTCGGCGTGGTACTCGGCGACATCCATAAGGAGGGACCGATCGGAATGGTCTATTACGGACCCGGTTCCACGCAGCAGCCCGTGCCGATCACCGACATCGACGCGGCCACGGCGCGATCGGCGTTCGAGTGGGTGTGGCCCGCGGTCGACGTGGTGAGCGACGTGTTGCCGGGCATGCTCGATCGCGGGAAAGGCGCATTACTTTTCGCCGGCGGGCTCTCCAGCGTCCGCCCCATGCCCATGCTCGGCCACCTCGCCCTCGCCGCGGCGGCACTGCGCAACTACGCGCTCACCTTGAACGCGGCATTGGCCGAGCGCGGTCTCTATGCGGGCACGCTGACCATCGGCGGACTCGTCGAGCGCGGGGACATCCACGCGATGGTCACCGCCGACCCGGCGCGCTTCGGCAGCGCGGACGGCCACACTCTCGATCCGGACGACTTGGCCGATACCGCGTGGGGCATGTATCGCACCCGCGACCGCGCCGAAACGATCTTCGACGCCATCGGCGTATGACGGCGGAGGTCAGCCGTACAGGGCGATGAAGCGGTCCAGGGAACGTTCGATATCGCCCTTGACGGCGCGGGCCACACCGGATCCGATGGGGCCGAACAGCGGCGCGCCGCCGAGTTCGATGTCGACGGTGACCTCCGAACCGGAGCCCTTCGGGGCGACGAGCAGCTGCAACCCCAGTTTGGTGCCGCCTTTGCCCGCGCCGGTCAGTTGCAGGCGGCGCGGCGGCTCGGCGGCCCGCACGGTCCAGGTGACCCGGTTGCGCAGGCCCTTGACCGAGGCGATGCCGACCAGTTGGGTGCCGACGGTCAATTCGGCGGGAACCTCGCCGCGCCACGCTTCGTGCATGGTCAGCCATTTGTCGAGTTCGGCGAGGTTGGAGGTGTGCGTCCAGGCCTCCTCGGGCG
This sequence comes from Nocardia sp. NPDC051929, assembly GCF_044548645.1. Lineage (NCBI taxonomy): Bacteria > Bacillati > Actinomycetota > Actinomycetes > Mycobacteriales > Nocardiaceae > Nocardia > Nocardia sp. NPDC051929. The sequence continues at coordinate 100,463 of NZ_JBIUCG010000027.1, forward strand.
AGATCGGAACGTCGACCGAGACCTTCAGCTTTGCCATGGGCGCATGGTATCCGGCTCCGGCGGTCCGGTCGGTGCGAGGCACGGCCGGTCCGGGCGGACTCCCCGCGCAGCGGTGGACGCTACTTCGCGGAATCGAATTCGAGCACCCGCCAATACATTCGTTGATGCGTCAGCGAACGGCCATTCCGCCTGTTCGGCTCGGCCGCCGTGGGCGTTCGCGGCATCCGCGCCGCCACCCGCGCTTCCGGTGCTGGTCCGACGCGCGGGCCCATACGCAGGACAAATGGTCCACGGGTTGCACGGCAGCCCAACATTATTGCGCAGCTATGTCGCGATCCGCGGCACCTATCGTCCCAGTTCCGGGAATCCGGAAAGTGTCTGTGGGATCGGCAGAGAGTTCGTTGGAATGCTGCTAATGTGCGAATGGTCGGGTTCTGGTTACCGTTCGGACACGATCCGGGCGGTCGGCGATTGACATGTAATCGCCTGTCCTGCGGGCACTGTGCGGTAGGCGCTCTCGGTGAGCGCCGGTGCCGTCGCGGGATTTCCGGTACTCCGACGCGGACCCCACCGACCGGTCCGTTCATGGTCGGCAGGCGAGGGAAGGCGAGCGAAGCAGGATGGCAGTGGGCCGATTCCTCGAGACCAGTCAACGACGAAAGAACTGATGAATCAAGATATCGCCGTGGTGCTTTCATGGATCCTCGCCGTCGCTTTGGTGATCGCCGTAGCGGGGGCGTTGTACGCAGTACAGTATGCCAGGGCTCAGCGGGCCAAGCTCGAGGCTCTGGCCAGGGAACAGCGCGCGACGGAGGACACGCTCGAGCGGTTCGCCGCCACTACGCTACCCGCGGTGGCCGAGTCGATCCGCCGGTTCGAGTCCCAGGTGCCCCCGGTCGAAGTCCAGGCGGGCATGGAGAATTCGCGGCTCGCGCAGATCCTGCGGTGGATCTCCGAGCGGTATGCCGACGATCTGAGCCTGATTCGCTCGGAGACCAGGGAGCTGACCAACAACGAAGGACAGCAGGCGATCAAGGCGGCCGAGGAGGCCGCGCGCAACGAGGTCGCCTCCGCATCGCGCCAGGCGACCAGCGCCGCGGTCCGCTCGTTCGGCACCTCCGTGGTCAGCCTCGGCGCTGACGTCAGCCAGGTGGTGAGCGCCGCGCTGCGTGAGCATCGCGACGATCAGGTGTACGAAACCCTCACCCGCATCGACCACACGGTGCAGCAGATGATCCGCCAGGCGCAGTCCTACGTGATCGTCTGCGGTGGTCTGCCCGGCCGCCGCTGGCCCGCGCAGACGCTGACCGACGTGGTCGGCGGCGCCATCGGCCGTGTCCGGGAATACCTGCGGGTGCGGCCCAACCAGCTCGACCGTGTCGTGATCAGCCGCGCGGTGGAACCGCTCGTGCACACACTGGCGACCTTGCTGGACAACGCGTTGCGGTACTCGCCGCCGACTTCCTACGTGGACGTCAACTTCCAGGAGGGTCACCACGGCGTCACCGTCATCATCGATGACGCGGGCGTGCGGATGAACGCCGAGCAGATGGAGGAGGCCCGCCAGGTGCTCGCGCACGAGCGGCCCGTCGACATCCACCAGCTCGGTCCGTCGCCGAAGGTCGGCTTCCCGGGCATCGCCGCGCTGGCCCGCCGTTACGGCTTCACCGTCTACATCGACGGCCCGAACGTCTACGGCGGCATGCGCGCGATGGTCTACATCCCGGAGTCGCTGCTGGTCACCCCGCAGAACGTCCAGGAGGTCGCGCCCGTGACCGAGGCAAAACCGGAGCCGGTCACGGTTCCCGCGCAGGACGCGCCGAGCGAACAGCCCGGCGAGAACGAGCCGTCGCTGTCGGTGAGCGAGATCACCAGCGGCGGGCTACCCAAGCGGCGACGCAGGACGGTCGCACTCGCCCCGGTCGGGCCGCGCACCGAACCCGGCCTCGCTCGCCCCGAGGTCGCCGCAGCTTGGCATACCGGCTCCAAGAGCGGCCGCGCCGCCGCATCTGATGACACGGAAGGGATGACATCCTGATGGCCACACCCGTGACCGACAGCAGCAACAAACTGGGCTGGCTACTCGAAGATCTCAGCATCACGGGTGTGCGGTTCTCGGTGTTGCTGTCCGACGACGGCCTGCGGATCGCGCACTCCACGGGGATCGCCCGCGACGAGGCGGAACGCTTCGCCGCCGCGGCCTCCGGCCTGCGTTCGCTCGGTAAGGCGCTCGGCGAATTCTGCGGTGACGCCACGAACGGCGTGCGGCAGAACATCACCGAGTACGACCAGGGGATGATCCTCATCACCGCGGCAGGCGAGGGCGCGCTACTCGGCGTCGCGACCACCAACGACATCGACGTGGGCCTCGTCGCCCACCGGATGAACGAGCTGGCAGGCCGGGTCGGACGCGAGCTCGGCAGCCAGCCGCGCAGGCGCGTTGACGGCAGCGAAATGCCATGATCGAGCGCAGCGAGCGAGTCAGAGGTACTGCGCCGCTGGGCAGCACGGAGCCGAGCGAGAGCGAGGTGCCGTCATGAGCAAGCCGCGGCGCGATCCGGACCTGGTCCGGGCTTATGTGCGCACCGGAGGGCGTACGCGCCCCACTCGCGAGCTGGACCTGGTTACTTTGGTCCTGACCGCCAAAGATCCACTCCCCGGCGCGTCGCCCGATGCGCGCCGGGTCATGGCCCTGTGCAGCCGTCGGGGTGCGCTGTCGATCGCGGAGATCGCTGCGTACCTCGACCTTCCGCCGTCCGTCGTGAAGATCGTCGCGTCCGATCTCATGGACGGCGGGCACCTGGTCACCCCCACCCCGGCCGAGTCCCTGCCGGAGATCGCTCTGCTGGAGGAGGTACTCAATGGGCTCCGTGCTCTCGCCGTCTGATCGCACCGTCGATTACGTGCCGGAGACCGTGACCCGCTCGGTGAAACTGCTGGTGGCCGGCAACTTCGGTGTCGGCAAGACCACGTTCGTGAGCAGCGTCTCGGAGATCAAACCGCTGCGCACCGAGGAGACCATCACCGAAGCCAGTGTCGGCGTCGACGACATGGCGGGGCTGCCCGGCAAGTCGCAGACCACGGTCGCGATGGACTTCGGCCGCATCACGCTCAGTCCCAAACTGGCGCTCTACCTGTTCGGCACTCCGGGTCAGCAGCGTTTCGTCCCCTTGTGGGAGGAGCTGGCCCGCGGTGCGCTCGGCGCGCTCGTGCTGGTGGACACCCGCCGCATCGAGAAGTCCGACGAGGTCCTCTCGGTGCTGGAGGAGCGCGGCGTCCCGTATTCGGTCGCCGTCAACCAGTTCGAAGGCGCCCGGCCCTACCCGCTCGACGAGGTGCGCGATGCCCTCGACCTGGAACCCGGGACTCCCCTGACGTCACTGGACGCCCGGGACCGAGGCACGTGCCTGCGTTCGCTGATCACGCTAGTCGAATTCTTGTTCCACCGTTTGGAGTCTCGCATTTGACCACGTCCCAGTCCTCGACCCACCCCGGGCACCTATCCAGCGGCGCCTGCCCGGTCGCACACGGATCGCCGATCGACACCGACGGTCCCAGAATTCCGCTCTATGCTGAAGGATTCGCGGCCGACCCCCACGGGATCTACCGGGAAATGCGCAGGCGCCACGGTTCGTTGGTCCCGATCGAACTGTCGCCAGGGGTGCCCGCCACGCTGGTGATCGGCTATCAGGAAGCCGTGCGGATCCTCAACGATCCCGAGCACTTCCCCGCCGATCCGCGCATCTGGCAGAAGAACATCCCCGAGGACTCGCCCATCCGTCCGATGATGGAGTGGTACCCGAACGCGCTGCGCAACAGCGGCGCGGCGCATGCCCGCTACCGGGGTGCCTACGTCGCGAGCATCGACGCCATCGACCTGCACGAGGTGCACTCGATGGTAGAGCGCATCGCGATTCCGCTGATCAATACCTTCTGCCAGGCGGGGTCCGCCGATCTGGTGACCCAGTACGCGTTCCCGCTCGTCTTCGAAGTGCTCAACCGGATCGTCGGCTGTTCGACGGAACTGGGGCAGCGGGTCGCCACCGGCATGGCGATGCTCTTCGACACCGTCGAGGCGGCCAAGGGCATGCAGATGCTCTCCGAGGCGCTGATGGAGCTGATCCACCAGCGCCGCGCGGAGCCGGGCGACGACGTCACGTCCCGGTTGGCGCATCACCCGGCCCGCCTGAACGACGAGGAGATGCTGTCGAACCTGATCAGCCTCTACGGCGCCGGGATCGAGCCGCAGCAGAACCTGATCACCAACACCCTGCTGCTGATGCTCACCGACGACCGTTTCGGTGGCGACATGCTCGGCGGCGCGCTGTCGACGCGTGACGCGCTGGACGAGGTGTTGTTCAACGACCCCCCCATGGCGAACTTCTGTATCACCTATCCGCGCCAGCCCATCCTGATCGACAACGTCTGGTTGCCCGCGCACCAGCCGGTGCTGATCAGCCTGGCGGGGTGCAACAACGATCCGGCGATCCGCGGCGGCGACCGCACCGGTAATCGCTCGCATCTGGCGTGGGCGGTCGGCCCGCACGCCTGCCCCGCGAAGTCCGTCGCGTCCGTGGTCGTGCAAGAAGCCATCGACCAGCTGCTCGACGCACTCCCCGAAATGCAGCTGGCCGTGCCCGCGGACGAAGTGGTCTGGCGGCCCGGCCCATTCCACCGGGCGTTGGCGGCCCTGCCGGTCGTCTTCCCCAAGTCCCCTCCGTTGAACATGGTGTAAGGAGAAGCGTCCGATGTCGCAAGAGCCGATAGTCTTGGATCTGACCGGTTCCGATATCCAAGGCGAAGCGGCGCGGCTGCGCGAGCGTGGGCCGGTGGCCCTGGTGGAACTGCCCGGCGGGGTGCCGGCGTGGTCGATCACCGATGCCGTCGTGCTCAAGAGTCTTCTGGCCGACCCGCGCGTCTCGAAGGACCCCAGGCAGCACTGGGCCGCGTTCATGAACGGCGAGATCACCGAGGAGTGGCCGCTGCACCCGTGGGTGGCGGTCGACAACATGTTCACCGCCTACGGCGCCGAGCATCGGCGGCTGCGCAAGTTGGTCGCCCCCGCGTTCACGCACCGTCGTACGGTGGCGCTTCGACCGCGCATCGAAGCGATCACCGCCGAGTTGCTCGACGAGTTGGCCGCGACCCCGCGCGGCACGGCCGTGGATCTGCGTGAGGGTTACGCGTATCCGGTGCCGATCCAGGTCATCACCGAGCTGATGGGTGTGCCCGAGCATCTGGGCCCAGGCGTGCGGAAATGTGTCGACGGATTCTTCGACACCTCGTTCGGTCCGGAGGAGGCCCAGGCCAACTACCTGGAGATGTACCGGCTCGTCAGCGAACTGGTGGCGTACCGGCGGGAGGCGCCCGGCGACGACATCACGAGCGTCCTGATCGCCAGCCGGGACGAGGAGGACGGCTCACAGCTGACCGAGAAGGAACTCGTCGACACCCTGATGCTGGTCATCAACGCCGGGCACGAGACGACGGTGAACCTGCTGGATCAGGCCATCTTCGCGTTGCTCACCCGTGCGGACCAGCGCGCCGACGTGGTGGCGGGGCGGATCCCTTGGTCGGATGTGGTGGAGGAGTCGCTGCGCTACGAGGCGCCGGTCGCGCACCTGCCGCTGCGCTACGCCGTCGAGGACATCGATATCGCCGACGTCCGTATTCCCAAGGGGGAGGCGATCCTGGCCTCCTACGTGGCGGCCAACCGCGATCCGAAGGTGCACGGTCCGAACGCCGACCAGTTCGACCTGCGGCGCTCGGTCAAGGATCATGTGGCCTTCGGTTACGGGGCGCATCATTGCCTGGGCGCGCCGCTGGCCCGGATGGAAGCCGAGATCGCCCTTCCGGCCATCTTCCGCCGCTTCCCGGACATGCGCCTCGCGGTCGATCCGTCCGAGCTGGGCACCGTGCTCAGCTTCATCTCCAACGGTCATTCCGAACTGCCGGTGTTCTTGGAGGCGACGGAGTAGGTCGGCCGGGAAGAACATCTCGATCACACCCGGCATGGGCGCTCAGCTGTCCCGCGCCGGGACTCGACAGCCCGCGTGTCCCTCGGGGATACGCGGGCGGAGGTGTTCCACCGTCGGCGTACGCGCTTGGGAACACGCACGATCGCACCGTTTCGGCACACGAGATATGCTCTGCTGCAGCGGAATTCGACGTAGTGTCGAATTCGCAACGCTCGCATGGCAATTCGCTTCCCGGGCTCCGGGGCGCTTGTCGTGTGCCCACCCTGCTCGTCGAACGTTCCGACTTTGGAGTCACGTTTTGACCCACCCACAGTCCTCGACATCGTCCTTCTCCACCGGCTGCCCGGTCCCGCACGGTTCACCGGTCGGCTCCGACGGACCCCGGGTCGCTCTGTACTCGGACGATTTCGCGGCGGATCCACACCGTGTCTATCGAGAAGCGCGCGCGAGATACGGTTCGCTGGTGCCGGTGGAACTGTCGCCCGGCGTGCCCGCGACGCTGGTGATCGGATATCACACCGCGGTGCGCATCCTGAACGATCCCGACCACTTTCCCGCCGATTCGCGGACCTGGCAGCAGACCGTGCCCAGTGACTGTCCGGTCCTGCCGCTGCTCGAGTGGCGTCCGGCCGCGATCCGCAACTCCGGCCTGGAGCACGCCCGGTACCGGCAGGCCACGGTGGCGGGCATCGATGAGATCGACCAGTTCGCGCTGCACAACACGGTGGAGCAGATCGCCGTCCCACTGATCAACACATTCTGCGGCGACGGCTCCGCCGATCTGATCTCGCAATACGCGTTCCCGCTCGCGTTCGCGGTGATCAACGCGATGCTCGGCTGCCCGCCGGAAATCGGGCAGCGGGCGGCGATGGGACTGGCCGCCATGTTCGAGGGCGTGGACGCCGAGCAGGGCAATGCGATGTTCAACGAGGCGATGTCGGACCTGGTGGCGCTCAAGCGAGCCCATCCAGGCGACGACATCGTTTCCCGGATACTGCGGCACCCTGTCGATTTCGACGACGAGGAGATGGTCCAGCAGGTGCTGATGCTGTACGGCGCGGGGATCGAGCCGCAGCAGAATCTGATCGTCAACACCCTGCGCCTGATGCTCACCGACCAGCGTTTCGCGGGCGGCATCCTCGGCGGCAGCCTGTCGACCAGGGACGCGCTGGACGAGGTGTTGTTCACCGACCCGCCGCTGTCGAACTACTGCGTCACCTTCCCGCGACAGCCGATGCTGATCGACGGCGTCTGGCTACCCGCGCACCAGCCGGTGGTCATCAGCATGGCCGGATGCAACAACGACCCCGCGATCAACACGGGCGCCTACACCGACAATCGCGCTCATCTCGCCTGGAGCGTCGGGCCGCACACCTGTCCGGCCCGGTCGGTGGCCTATCTGATCGCCCAGGACGCCATCGATCAGCTGCTCGACGCGCTGCCCGAGATGCGGTTGGGTGTTCCTGCCGAGCAGCTGACCTGGCGACCGGGTCCGTTCCATCGATCGCTGACCGCCCTGCCGGTCCTCTTCCCGGAATCACCGCCCCTGCCCGTCTATGTCCCGCAGCCGGAGGGGAGCGCGGCGCAGTAGCCGTGCTCCGTCCGGCAAGCCGCCGTCGCCGCGTTCCCGTCCAGAAGGAGGTTGCCGCTCAGAGGTCGTCGTGCACACAGCTGATGAGGGTGTGCGCCGGCCTGTCACCGATCCCCACGCATCACGCCGACCTTCGCCGTCGCGGCGCGCACGCGCCCGGTCGATCGCGTTCGTCGCATGTTCGTTCCTCTGGAGTTTCGTCTTTGACCACGCCACACTTCCCGCCGTCCACTTCCGCGAATGGGTGCCCCGTCTCGCACGGATCGCCGATCGACACCAGCGGCCCTCGTTACCCGTTGTATTCGCAGGAATACGCGGAAGATCCGCACAACGCATACCGCGAAATGCGCCGCCAGTTCGGTTCGCTCGTCCCGATCGAGCTGTCGCCGGGCGTGCCCGCCACCCTTGTGATCGGCTACCACACCGCGCTGCGCATCCTCAACGATCCCGACCATTTCCCGGCCGATCCGCGGATCTGGCAGAAGGACATTCCGGGCGAGTGCCCGGTCCTGCCGATGCTGGAGTGGCGGCCGAACGCGCTGCGCAGTGCGGGCCTCGAGCATCTGCGCTACCGCCAGGCGAACGTCGCCAGCATCGCCGGGGTGGACCTGCACGCGCTGCACGGAACCGTCGAGCAGATCGCCATCCCGCTGATCAACGCCTTCTGTGAGGACGGCGCGGCGGATCTCATCAGCCAATACGCGTTCCCGCTCAGCTTCGCGGTGCTCAATGCCATGCTCGGCTGTCCGGCGGACATCGGCCAGCAGGTCGCGACCGGTATGGCCGCCATCTTCGAAGGCGTCAACGCGGACAAGGGCAACGCGATGCTCACCGACGCGCTGTTCGAACTCGTGCAGATGAAGCGCAAGGACTCCGGCGACGACATCACGTCCAGGCTGTTGCAGCATGAGGCCGGGCTGGACGACGTCGAGATGATCCACCAGCTGGTCACGCTCTACGGCGCGGGCATCGAGCCGATGCAGAACCTCATCGTCAATACCCTGCTGCTGATGCTCACCGACGAACGTTTCGCGGGAGACTTTCTCGGCGGCAGCCTCTCGACGCGCGACGCCCTCGACGAGGTGCTGTTCAACGACCCGCCGATGGCGAACTACTGCGTCAGCTTCCCGCGCCAGCCGATCCTCATCGATGATGTCTGGCTACCCGCGCACCAGCCGGTGCTGATCAGCATGGCCGGATGCAACAACGACCCGGCGATCGGCGTCGGGCAGCGCACCGACAGCCGTGCCCATCTGGCGTGGAGCGTGGGCCCGCACGCCTGTCCCGCCCGGTCGGCCGCGTACCTGGTGGTGCAGGACGCGATCGATCAGATCCTCGACGCCTTGCCCGAGATGCGGTTGGGCCTGCAGCCCGGTCAGTTGAGCTGGCGGCCGGGACCGTTCCACCGTGCGCTGGTGTCCCTGCCGGTCGTCTTTCCGAAATCCCCTCCACTGACCGTCTTCTAAGGAGTCATCGATGGACACACAACCCCTGGTCCTCGACCCGCTGGGCGCCGACATTCAGGGTGAGTCCGCCCGTATTCGTGCGCGCGGGCCGGTGACCCCGGTCGAATTGCCGGGCGGCGTGCGAGCGTGGTCGGTCACCGACGCCGACGTGCTCAAGCGGTTGCTGGCCGATCCCCGGGTGTCGAAGGACGGCAAGCAGCACTGGCCCGCGTTGATCAACGGCGAGATACCCCAGGACTGGCCGTTGTTGCCGTGGGTCGCGGTGAACAACATGTTCACCGCGTACGGTGCCGACCACCGCAGGCTGCGCAAACTCGTCGCGCCCGCCTTCACGCACCGCCGCACCCAAGCGATGCGCCCGATGGTCGAGCAGATCACGACGGACCTGCTCGGCGCGCTCGCCGCGACGCCGGCGGGCGAAGCGGTCGATCTCAGGGAAGGTTTCGCCTACCCGCTGCCGATCCAGGTCATCAGCGCGCTGATGGGCGTTCCGGAATACCTGAACGCCGGTCTGCGCACATGCGTCGACGGCATCTTCGATACGTCGCTCGGGCCCGAGGAGTCCCAGGCGAACTACATGGAGATGTACCGGATCCTGGGTGAGCTCGTCGCCTATCGGCGGGAGACACCCGGTGACGACATGACCAGCCTGCTGATCTCGCACCGGGACGAGGAGGACGGCTCGCAGCTGACCGAGCAGGAGTTGATCGACACGTTGTTGCTTGTCATCAGCGCGGGGCACGAGACCACGGTCAACCTGCTCGATCAGGCCGTCTTCGCGCTGCTGACCCACCCGGACCAGCGTGCCGAGGTGACCGAGGGGCGTGCGGCCTGGTCCGATCTGATCGAGGAGGCGCTGCGGTACGAGGCGCCGGTGGCGCACCTGCCGCTGCGCTTCGCCGCCGACGACATCGAGATCGACGGCCTGCGCATCGCCAAGGGCGAACCGATTCTCGCCTCCTACGCCGGGGCCAATCGCGATCCGAAACTGCACGGCCCCACCGCGAGCGAGTTCGACGTGCGGCGAGCGAGCAAGGAACATCTGGCATTCGGCTACGGGGCCCATCACTGCTTGGGCGCACCCCTGGCGCGGCTGGAAGCCGAGGTCGCCCTGCCCGCGCTCTTCCAGCGCTTCCCGAACCTGCGCCTGGCGGCCGATCCCGCCGAACTCGGGAGCGTGTCCAGTTTCATCTCCAACGGGCACGCCAGGCTGCCGGTGTACCTGGCGGCGGACTAGGGGCTGGCCCGCGCCTCCGGTCGCTGCCGGGGGCGCGGTTCAGCGCAATGCTTCGACCAGGCCGGACTTGCGTGCCTTCGCGAGTCCGCGCCGGGCGAGAAAACCGTTGCCCAGCAACAAAATCGTCTTGTTCGGCGGCGCTTTGAATCCGGACGCGGTGTGCGGCGCGTACACCGCCTCGGTGCCGGAAACCTCGAGCCAGCCGGTGTTCTGCCGCGATTCCAAGCCGATCAACTGGGACCGATACTCGTGGGCCAGCAGCCCGGCGCGGCGTCCGCCTTGCGGCAGGCCCGCCGGGACGGTCAACCGCACACCGTCGGCGCTCGACCCCGTCACCTGCACCGGGACGACCGCCGGGTAGCCGTCGGCCTGCCGGTAGCCGAGCAGCCGGTGCGGCAGCTTCGTCGCCTGGGCCGCGGTCCGGGCGACGTCCACCCGGGGGCCCGTCCCCTTCGCCGGAGGCTGCTGTGTCGCTGGTTCGACAGAAGGCGCTGCGGCACCGAGGATCTCGGGCGTGCCCGCCGCGTCGAGGTCCGGCCATACGACGATGCGGTCGACGGTCACGGTCACGACCACTCGATCGGCGTAGTAGGCGCGCAGCCACCGGTCCCAGAACACACCGCGCCGCGGTGCGCCCAGGTAGGGCGTGGCCTGGGCGCCGAGGCGGTCCAGCGCCTCCTGGTCGGGCGTCGGGTCGAACGCCGCGGTGCCCTGCACCAGCACGAATCGCGAGTTTTCCCGGCTTCCGATGCCGTGCTCGCGCGCGTGATATGCCAGCGCCACTTTGGGTTCCCGCTTCATTCGCTCCAGCTTGCGTCCGAACCCGAGTGAAGTCGTGAACCCCACCGTGCCCGCGGCCCGGTCGCGCAGCCCGATCGGCGACACCGCCGACACCACCGCGCCGCCCGCGGGCGTCACATACGCTGCGGCGCAGGTCAGATCGCCGCCGAGAACGTCGTCCACCTCGTCCGGCCAGGTAACCGCCATGGGACGGATTTTACTGCGCCGCCCTTGACGACGCGGCCGTCCGGAGCCGAGAGTGCGCAGATGGTTTCCACCGCCGAGGCGGCAGACACGACGCTGCGCAAGGTCACGATTCGCCTGCTGCCCTTTCTCGGGCTGCTGTACTTCGTCAACTATCTGGACCGGGTGAACATCGGGTTCGCCGGGCCGAGCGGCATGAAGACCGAGCTCGGGCTCACCGAGACCGCGTTCGGATTCGCCTCCGGCATCTTCTTCGTCGGATACCTGCTGCTGGAGGTGCCGAGCAACCTGGCGCTGCACCGGTTCGGCGCCCGGCGCTGGATCGCCCGGATCATGGCCACCTGGGGGCTGGTGGCCACGGCGATGGCCTTCGTACCCGACGCCACCGTGCTGTATCTCCTGCGGTTCCTGCTGGGTGTGGTGGAGGCGGGCTTCTTTCCCGGCATCCTGCTCTATCTGACCTATTGGTACCCGCAGGCGCAACGGGCGCGGATCGTCGCGTTGTTCATGACCGCGGTGCCCATGTCCACCGCGTTGGGCGCGACGGTGTCCAGCTTGATCATTCGATACGGCGACGGCGTCTTCGGGCTCAGCGGTTGGCGTTTCATGTTCTTGGTCGAGGGGTTGCCCGCCGTCGCGCTGGCGGTGGCGACCTGGTTCTATCTGACCGACCGTCCCGAGCAGGCGGGCTGGCTGGCCTCCGCCGAACGTGAATGGCTGATTCGCGAACTCGCCGCGGAGCAGGCCACGTTGCGGCGCGCGGAGCACTGGACGGTGCGTCGTGCGCTGACCCATCCGCGGGTGCTCGGCCTCGCCTTCGTCTACGGCGGCATCGTCTACGGCCTGTATGCGCTGGGATTCTTCCTGCCGACGATCATCGACGGCTTCCAGCAGCAATACGGAACGCACTATTCGGTGGTGCAGCGCGGACTGATCAATGCGGTGCCCTACCTCGTCGGGGCCGTGGTGATGGTGTGGTGGGGCAGGCACGGCGACCGGACCGGTGAGCGGGCTCGGCACGTCGCCCTGCCCGCGCTGCTGGGCGGTCTCGCCATCCCGGTGGCGCTGTATCTCGGCGATCCGTTCGCCGCGATGATCGCGGTCACGGTGTGCGCGGTGGGCGTGCTCGCGGCGCTGCCGACGTTCTGGGCCCTGCCCGGCACCTTCCTGTCCGGCGCGGCGGCGGCGGGCGGCATCGCGTTGATCAACTCGGTCGGCAACGTCAGCGGTTTCGTCGCGCCGTACGTCACCGGTGGGCTGAAGGACGTGACCGGCAGCCAGCGCGCCGGGCTCTGGGTGGTGGGTTTGTGCATGATCGCCGCCGCGGCGGGCGTCATGACGCTGCGGCGGCGAACCGGCGACGCTGCCGTCGACCGGAACGCGGATCTGTGATCCTCGGCCTGCCCATGGCCTCGCTCGCCGCCGAGTCCGTGGCACGATCCGTGCCGCCGAACCGCGGCCGCCGAGGTGAGGGCCAGGCCGTATGCAGAGATGCGCTCGCAATGTGGCGACCGCCACCATGCGTTTTCAGTGTCGGCCCGGAAGTCGTTGTGGTGGACTATCATCCACGGCAATGTAGATCGGAAAGGGCTGATCTACCGGGCCGTCGTACGGGCGTCTCACCCTTGCCGACGTCGGCGTCTCAGACGACTTGCCGCCGCGGTTGTAGGGTGAGCGCTGCTCGTTCCGGCATGTTTGCGCGACGGTCGCGCGGGCATCCGGGGAAGACGCCGCATCACGCTGGGAGGACCGATGGCTACCGAAGACCGGACCGCAGTGTTCGACGCGGTGGTCGCGGCGGCGGACTATCCCGTGCTGCTGGTCACCGTGCAGGCGGACGGCCGGCGCGCCGGTTGTCTCGTCGGCTTCGCGACGCAGGTCAGCATCGAGCCGCGCCGGTTCCTGATCGGCCTGTCCAAGAAGAACTACACCTATCGGGTCGCGCAGCACGCCGACCGGCTCGCGGTGCATTTGCTCGGCAGCGAACAAGTTTCCCTCGCACGGCTTTTCGGCGGTGAGACCGGCGACGACATCGACAAGTTCGTGCACTGCGACTGGCGCCCGGGTCCGGGCGGCATCCCGGTGCTCAGCACGGTGCCCAGCTGGTTCGTCGCTCGTATCCGCGACCGCTACGACCTCGGTGATCACGTCGGGATGCTGCTGGAACCCGAGGACGGCGCCGTGCTGCGGCCCACCGCGGAGACGCTGCATTACCACTCGGTAGCGGATCTGGTTGCGGGCCATACCGTCTGAGTTGGTTCGGGACCGCCGCCCGGGCGCGAAAGCTATTTCAGTGCGTTCGCAAGTTCGAATCGTTCGGCGAAGGCGGACAACTCGTCTCTGGCTTGCTCAGGGTCCCCTGTGCTCGCGCTCACCACGATGCGCGTGACACCCTGTTCGGCCAGTCCCTCGACCCGCTCGACCGGCATGTCGATAGATCCCCAGCGCGTGTACTCGAACGCGCCGGGATCCCGGCCCGCCGCAGCGGCCGCGGTATGGGCGATCTCCAGCTGGGCGGCGCGTTCGGTGGGCCCGAGCACCCCGCCCGGGAAGTAACCGTCGCCGCGGGAACCGGCGCGCCGCGCCGCGGCGCGGCTCGATCCACCGACATGGATCGGCAGGTCGCCGCCGAGGGGTTTCGGATAACTGCACAGGTTCTCGAACCGGAAGAACTCGCCTTCGAAGCTCACCCCGTCCGCACCGCCGGACCACAGCAATCGCAGCACATCGATGGCCTCGTCGGCGCGGCGGCCTCGGGAGGCGAAATCGACGCCGACGGCCTGTGCCTCCCCGGGCAGGGTTCCCACCCCCACGGTGAGCAGGCGCATCCGTCCCTTGGACAGCACGTCGATCGTCGCGAGGCGTTTGGCCAGCACCACCGGATGGTGGTAGGGCAATAGCAGCACCGCGGTGCCGAGCAGGATCCGCTCGGTCGCTGCGGCCACGAAGCTCAGCGCGTCGAGGGGGTCGGCGAACGGCACCGAGGGCGTGATCTCCATCGGTCCGACCGCGGCGCCCGGGTACAGCGCGACGTGCTCGGGCAGGTAGATCGCTTCGAATCCGCAGCGCTCGGCGTGCTGGGCGTAGGCGATCAACCGGTCCGGGTCGACGCCGAAGAAGGGAGTGCTGTAGCTGACCGCGAACCTCACCGCGGCTCCTCGATCCGGTCGAACTCGCAGGCCGCCGCGAGCCGCTCGTGCAGCTGACCCCGTACTCGCTCCAGCCGCGCCAGGTACGAATCGACCTCGGACAGCTTGCGCCGCAAGGTGGACACCGAGTCCGGGCAGACGTCTCCGGAGCCGTTGCCCGCCCGCAGGCAGGCGACGAACGGACGGATGTCGTCGAGATCGAAGCCCGCGCCGAGCAGTTCGCGGATCTGCGCCACGATCAGCACCTCCGCGTCGTCGTACGAGCGGTAACCGTTGGCGGCGCGGTGCGGCCGCACCAAACCGTGCTCCTCGTAGTAACGCAAGGCGCGCGTGCTGGTGCCCGCCCGCTCCGCCAGTTCGCCGATGCGCATCCGTCCTCCTTGTCTCCGCTACCGCCACGCTAAACCTTCTCGTCGACGTCAAGGCAAGTCGGCGCGGGCTGCGTACCCTCGGGGGAGATCAGCCGGCGAGCTTCGCTCGCCGATTCCCCTCGACCAGAGAGCATTTCGTGACGAATGCGCATTTCATCGTTCCGGTCCGCGACGGCGAGCGGGAATTGCTCGACCGGGTCGCCGACTTGGCGACCGGATTCGCGGCCGTGGCGGCCGACTACGACGAGCGCGCCGAGCTCGCCGTCGAGCATCTGGACGCGTTGCACGAGGCCGGCGCGGATGACGCGGTGCTGCCCGAATCGTCCGGTGGCGCGGGCCTGAGCTACCTTGGCCTCGGTCGTCTCGTCAGAATCCTGGCTCGAGCCGATCCGTCCACCGCGACGATCTGGACCATGCACGCGGGGGCGGGCGTCGCCCTCGCGGAATTCACCGGCGAGAGTTCGGGATCGTTCTTCGCCGACGAGTTGCGGGCGGGTAAGCGCTTCGCGAACGCGTTGTCCGAACCGGCGAGCGGAAACCGCTTCCTCCAGCCGCAGCACGTCGCCGAGCCGACCGCGGGCGGGTGGTTGCTGAGCGGGGCGAAGCGGTTCGTCTCCGGCAGCGAGATCGCCGATTATCTGCTGGTCAACGCGCTCGTGGCGGGGGAACCCGCTTTCTTCGGCGTGGTCCCCGACGAAACGGTATCGATCGTCCCGATCTGGGACACTCTCGGCCTGCGCGCCACCCGCAGCCAGCTGCTCGCGTTCGACGACACTGTGCTGCGTGCCGAGTACCGCGGCCGCGCGCCGCGTCCGGGAGATTTCGCGGTGATCCCGGCCGGGCTTCCCGCGATTTCGCTCGGCATCGCCGATGCCGCGCTGGACGCGCTGGTGGAACACGCGCGCACCAGGGAAATTCTCGGCAAGCCCTTGGCGCACCAGCAGTGGGTGCAGTACGAGGTCGCGGACGCGCAAACCCGGCTCGCCGCCGCGCACGCGCTCTACGAACAGGCATTGTGGCAGGCCGACCATGGGATCGCGCTGTTCTTCGACAACCTGTCCCGAGCCAAGTACCTCGCGAACAAGGTGGCGGTCGACGTGGCGCAGCTCGGCGTTCGGGTCGGCGGCGGCTCGGGATATCTGAAGCGGTCGCCGATCCAACGTCATCTGCGCGATGCCCAGGCCGGCCAGCTCATGGCGTATTCGACGGAGGTGATCGCCGGGGTGATCGGGCGGGGTGTCCTCGGCGTGCCGGACGAAGCGTGACTCGCGGGCGCTAGCGCGGCGAGCGCTTGTCACGCCCCGGTGCGGTGTGGTTGTCGAGCAGGAACGCCGACATCGCCTCGGCTACGGCGGCGGGCTGGTCGAGCATGGACAGTACGTACGCGTCATCGATTTCGACCAGCCGGGCCGCGGGAATGAGTTCCGCGAGCCGGGGGCCGTGCTCGCGCGGCATCACCTTGCCCGCCGAAGACCACAGGATCAGGGCGTCTCCACGGAAGTCGCGCAGCGCTTCGGTATGGGCGATCAATTCTCGTTTCGGGAACGCCGACTTGGTGTAGGCGAGCAGGTCCCGCCGGATCCGTGCGTCGCGCAGCCCCGGCTCGGTCCAGCCGCGCACCAGCGCATCGGGCAATGGGCGCCGCGCCATCCAGCCGAACAGCAACGGCGAGCGGCGCAGCCACCGAACGCGCAACTGCCGCAGCGCCAGCGAGATGCCGCCCGGGAGGTGAGGGGCGACGGTGGCCATCTTGCCCGGCAGGCCGGGCGGGAAGTTGTCGAACGCCTCGCACGGCAGCACGATCAGCCTGCCGACGCGTTCGTCCAACCCGTAGGCGGTGAGGAACAGCGCACCGCCCCAATCGCTGTGTACGAGCGTGACCTCGCGCAGGTCGAGTGCGGCGAGGAAGTCGGCGATCAGGTGGTTCAGGCCGCGCAAACTCAGGTCGACGCCGGGGCGCAGCGGCAGGGGATGGGCGCCGAGCGGCAGGTCCGGCAACAGGTACCGGAAGCCTTCGGGGAGGGCGTCGATCACCTGGTCCCAGACCGTGTGGTTCATCAGGAGGCCGTGCAGCAGGACGACCGGAGGTCCCTCGCCGCGCTCGACGTAGTGCACCCGTCCCGCGGGCAGTTCGATCACAGGCATGTCCGACTCCATTCGAGCGATCACTCTAGAGTGTTTGCTCTAGTCTGGAAGGGTGACCGAGAAAATGTCAACCAGCACCCGGGAGCGCCTCGTCACCGCCATGGCCGAGTTGATGCGCACGCAGGGCTATGCGGGTACCAGCGTCAAGCAACTCACCGTCGCCGCTCAGGCTCCGATGGGGTCGCTCTATCACCACTTTCCCGAGGGCAAACCGCAGATCGCCGCCGCGGCGCTGCGCACGTCCGGGGCCGCGTACATCCAGTTGCTCCCGCTGCTGCTCGACGCACACGACGACTTGCGCGAAGCGATACCCGCCGCCTTCGCGGCGGCCGCCGAACAGATCGAGCAGACCGGCTGGATCAACATGTGCCCGGTCGGCACCGTCGCGGGTGAGATCGCCGACAGCGAACCCGCGCTGCGCGACGTCGCCGCCGAAGTCATCGCCTCCTGGATCGACGAGGGCACCGACTACTTCGTCCGCCGCGGCCTGTCCACGGCGGACGCTCGCGATCTCATCCTCGCCGTTCTCACGAGCCTCGAGGGCGCTTTCGTCCTCAGCCGCACGCTGCGCTCGACGGAACCATTGCACGCGGCCGGCCGGTCCACGAGTGCCCGTATCGAACAGGTACTGGCCGGGGCGCGCGGTCAGCGCGCCGCGCACTCGGCCGAGTGACTAGCCGACGCCGATTTCGCGGCCACCGACTCCCGAGGTGAACTCCTTCCAGCGCCATGGCCCGCCCGCGTCGCTGGCCAGCGGCGGGGTGTCTTCCCCCGCGCCCGCCCGCAACCCGGAGATCAGGTGCCGGAGTGCGTCGACGGCGGTGAACCGAGGAGTCCAGCCCAGCTCCGCCCGCGCGCGGCCGGTGTCCATGATCGGCAGGTGCATCACCCCGTCCAACAGGTCCGGCGTAGCGGGCAGTGTCCGCGCGTGCCAGCCCATCGCGAGTGCGGCGCGGATCACCGAGGGCGGAACGGACACCACCCGGGCATCGAAGACCGCGGCCAGCCAGGAGCGATCGATCACCGGCTCCGCGGCCAGGTTGAACGGGCCACGGGCATCGGTCGCGATCGCGAGCGCGTACGCGCGTCCGACGTCGGCGCTGTGCACCGCCTGGAACCGCAGTCCGCGCGGAATCGGCAGGATCGGCGGGAGGCCCGGCCGCATCAGGCGGTTCGGCAACAGCGGACCGGCGAACAGACGCCGTTGCTGACTGGCGGTGTGCCTGCGGAAGATGAACGCCGGACGCATGCGAACCACGCGGCGATCCGGATTCTCGGCCTCGAACCGATCGAGCAGCCTTTCGACGTAAGCCTTCTCCCGCATATAAGCGGCGGGTGGCCAGCCGTCGGTCGGCCAGCTCTCCGGCACCGGCTCGTCGCTCTGGCACGGGGAGTAGGCGCCGACGGAGGAGGCGTAGACCAACGCGGGGACCTGCGCCGCGGCGACGGCGCGCAGCACGCGTTCCGTGCCGCCGACATTGGCGCGCCACGTGACCATGGGCTGATGGGTGGGCTGGAACAGCCATGCCAGATGCACGACCACGTCGGCTCCGTGGAAATGGGACTCCAGGTCGTCGGTTCGCACATCCGCGCGCACCCACTCCACACCCGGGCGAGGGATGCCCGGCACGCGCCGCGCGATCCCCACGATCGAACTGACTCCCGCTTCGGCCGACAGTGTCTCCAGCACGCTCGTTCCGACGTTTCCGGTGGCACCGACCACGACGACGCGCATATCTGCTCCTTGGCTCGGTGACGAGGTTCGAGAGCGACTTACCCAGGATGTCGGCGACGACACCGCGGTAGACCGGTGAATCGGATTCTTCCCGGCCGGGCCCGGCGACCGCCGGGTGCGGTAGCCCGAAGGCGCGGCCAGGACCGCGTCACGACGGGCCGGTGCGCATCCGGACGACCTGCGAACCAGCGGCGGACGGGAACCCACTCGGGCTCCCGTCCGCCGCTCGTCTGCTAAACGTCACATATTCGATTGGGCGAGACGGTTGGCAAGCAGTTCCTTACCCATCCGGCCGCCCTTGCGGCTGTCGGCCTGCGCCTTGCGGAAGAACTCCACCAGCTCGGTGTCTCCGGCGCGTTCCGCGTCCTGGATGAACGTGTCCAGACGCAGTGCGTTCTCGAGGGACGCCTCGACGAACCAGATCAGGTTGTAGTCCTTGTCCCTGGTGCCGGTGATGGTGCCCGTTTCCTGCTGCTTGGTCATCTCCACTCCTTTCGCTTCTTCGTCGCCGAGCCGCGCGTCGCGTCAGTCCCGTCCGAGCGCGTGCGCCAGCTCCTTCTTCGTCATCTTCGAGCGGCCTTCGACTTTGCGCTTCTTGGCCTCGTTGTACAGCTGGTCACGGGTCGGCCCTTGGGCGCCGCTGTGCGAACGCTGACCACCGCGCTGCTGCGGGGACTTGTCGTCGGTCGACGTCTTGCTCGCGGTCTTGGATTGTCCGGACTGGGCACGGTTCTTGTTGACCGTGCGAGCTGCGATCTCCTTCGCGCGCCCGGTGCTCGCGCCCCGGGATTTCGCCGAGTCCGCGATGTGCTCGTACTGGCGTTCCTGCTTGTCGGTCCAAGCCTTCGGCATGTCATCACCTCCTGTATCTGCGGTCTACCCCGGGAATCTCCGCGCAATCCGGATCGGGTCCGAATCGTCCGCCGGGCCCGGCCATCCGAAGCTTCCGAGAGCGCGACCGCTACTCCGGGAGGTGGTGAGCTGACGTCAGCAGGTGCTGGGCGCGGGCTCGCCGCGAACCCGGCCTTGGAGCCACGGCAGCACCGAGGGGGCGCCGAGGACCGCTGCGGTCAGATGCTCCACGTCGGCCACGCGCAGTGTCTGCACGGGCACCCCGGCCGAGCACCAATGGCGATTGGTGTTGTCGATGGCATCGATCGGAATCAGCCCATCGCTAGGTGAATGCCATTCGAAAATGGGGATTTCCGGGGCGCTCGGGTAGAGCTCCACACTGTTCTCCTCGACCACCGACCATGCGGCCGGAGTGTCGAAGACCGACGTGGAGGTCACATAGTCGCGCGCGCTGCCGTTCACGCCCGCGGCGAGGATGTCGTTGGTGCAGCTGTTGGCCATCTGGTCGCGAAGCGCCAGACCGCGCTCGTTGAGTGATTGGCTGGTCGGCACACGGTCCGGGTACTCCCGTTCCAGGCCGATCGCCGTCGCCATGGCCAGGCCGAACGCCGGATGCGGTTCGAAACCCAACGCTTTGGCCATCGTCACCAGGTTCATCGGGGCACCGCCGATGGCCGCGCCCGCGAGCCGCAGGTCGGGCGCGTAGGTCGGTTGCAGCTCGGCCGCCCATGCCGTGGCGAGACCGCCGCCGGAGTAACCGGCCAGCGCGGTCGGACTGCTCTGCAAGCCGAGTTCGGGTAGCTGTTTGGCCGCGCGGATACCGTCCAACGTGATCTGGCCGCCCAAACGCCCGGCGCCGAGCGCGAACTGCGGACCGAGATGGTCCGGCAGCGCTACCGTCCAGCCCTGCGCCAGCATGACGTTCAACATCGGCGTCGTCAGCGACAGGTTCGGATCGTTGTGGTAGAGCAGGTGCGACACCGCGCAGTGCGTGCCGAGCGAGTTGATGAAGTGCTGGTACGACAGCAGCGGCATGCCGGGCCGCTGGCCGAGGGGGGTGAGGATCGTTGTCGTCGCCGAGATCGGCGCGCCCCGCGAATTCGTGGACCGGAACTCGACCAACCGGACGGTGGCGCCGGGGAACAGCGGAAGCGGTGGCAAGACGCGCGCGTCGAGTATGTCACCGGGACGGTGCGCCGCCAGATCGGCGGGCGCGGCGTAGAACGGGTCCGGATCGGGCTGCGGATAGAGCGGGTCCGCGGTTGCCGCCGTCCCGAGCAGAAGAGTGACTGCCATTCCGCAGCACGCGCCGATGGCACGGGCGGAACCGATGCGTTTACTGCCGAGCAAACGAAGAAACGGACGAGTCACGACCTTGACCTCCAGGGGTAGTTCGCCGCATTCGCCGAACAGTGGCGGGCATAAGAGTGCATCGTCGGCAAACTATCAGCAACCTGAAGTGATGAGTTCGTGAATGCGCGAAAAATCCACTGGCCTCGAAGATAACTGGCGATTTTGGGGCGCTTCATTGTGGGTATCGTGATGCATAGCAACTGAACAGCCACTACTGGGAGAATCCCAGGGTCCGAAGCGGAGACCGCACATCCGCGCTGGGCATCCGATCCGCCGTCGGCCATGGCCGCGAACGTCCGGCGGTGTCCGTTCGTTTGTCACTTCGCGACCGAACGCATCCCGACGAGGGGTTGCGATGCGGGGCGAGCACGGCTTGGCTGGATCACATACACAGCGACGAGGTGCAGGGCGCAGGAAGGAGCGGTCATGGCCAAGACAGCAACCGAGAAGGTCCGCGAGTCCGGTTCCGAATCACCGGAGAAGGCACGTTCCGCGCCGCCCACCGAGACCGAAGCGCCGACCGGCTCCGACACCGCGACCGCAGAGCGCGGCGGGGTGCGTGTCCCGGTTCCGACGCTCGGGATGCGGATGGCGCGAGTTCCGCTGCCGCCCGGGCCGCGCAGCGTGGCGACCGGTGTTTCCTCGGCGACCACGGCGGTGCTCAATCGAGTACCGGACCGGGAGTCGTTGCTCTATTTCGGCGGGCTCGGGGCGGCGGCGGTCACCGGACTGGTCTCGTGGCCGGTCGCCGGAGCGATCGGCGTCGGCGTCTGGGTGGCCGAGCATGCCCGTCGTTCGCCGGTGCCTGCGGGAGACGGGGCCGAAAAATGACCTGACCACGCGATGCCACCTAGCGCCGCCTCAACCGCGCCAGCTTTCGAGGACGCGGTCGACGGTGGGTCGGATACGAGCCCTGGCCTCCGAGCGGGGGATACCTGTCATGAGGAGATGGTCGTAGTCGGTGTCGCGGTGGCGGATGGAAGCTATCACGGCGAGGGTGAGCGCTTCGGCGGACAGGAGTTTGGCGGCGGCGGTGCGGCCTACGCGGCCGCTGCCGCGGGCGGCGGCGTGTTCGGCGATCTCGGTGGCGCGGTCGGCGGGGCAGCGGGGGAACAGCCGCCGGATCTCGTCGGACATTCGGGCGCGGTATTCGACGTCCTCGGCGGCGCGGCGCACACGGTCGCGGTCGCGGCGGCGGGAACGGGCCTCTTCGTCGGCCAGGCATTGCTGTTCGGCGCGGGTGAGGGCGGCTTCCTCGACGAGGATGCCCAGCCGTTCGTAGCGTTTGCGCCGCCGGTTGAAGCGGACGACCACGGCGGCGAGGGTGCTCTCCTTCTTGGCGCGCCGGCTCAACGCCGCGTTCCCGGCCGGCAGGAACTCCAGATGATCCAGGTCCGAACAGGTGAGGCACAGCGGCCCGGCCGCGGAGGTGATCAGATACGAGCCGCTCTCGGCGCATTCCGCGCACGTCCAAGGTTCGGCGGCCTCGACCACCGTCAGATCCGGGGCCCGGTTCTGGCGCTGGACGACCTGCTCGCGCCGCGCCGGGCTGAGTTCCGCCGAGAGCCAGTGCACCCGGAACACCGTGTCGTCGCCGTCGTCGACGAACCGCAACGCCTCGCGGTCGCGGCCGCTCGACAGATACGCCGCTGTGCTCGCGTTCAGCCCGTGCTCGCGGGCCCACTCGCCCAGCAGATCCGCCGCTTCGAGCATTCGTCGCCCGTCCACCGCCGTGACCTGCTCCAGCGACGGCGCCTGCCCCTGTCGCCAGCGATCGACCTGGCCGGACCGCACCCACCCCAGAACGGCGAACACATCGACCGCCGACACGTATTTGCGTTGGGCCAGCGCCGCTTCCGCAGCCTCGACCACCCGTCGCCGCAGCTTGGACACGAGTTCGAACCCTAGCGCACGCCGCGATGGGCGCAGGACGGTGCCGATGCGGCGGATTCGCTGCGAAAAAGTGTCCTATCACCCGATCGAATGTCGGTATGCAAGCGGATGCCGTCGGGTGGCGTTCATCGGGCACTGGTCGAATAGCGGGGCAACGTTCGCAGGGAGGAAGAGCCATGACCAGCATCGACACTCACGCCAACGGAACCGTCGCGTCCCGTGTCACCGAACTGACCACGGTTTTCGAGCGGGGACTTCGCGAAAACCTAGGCGTCGGCGCATCTCTGGGCATTCGACTGGAAACCGCGGGCGACGGCTACACCCGGTACTACCTCGACCCGAACCCGGCCACGATCAACGCGATGTTCACCGTGCACGGCGGTGTGCTGGCCACGTTGATGGACACGGCGATGGGCAGCGCCGTCTTCACCGAACTCGGTGACGGCGTGGCCTACACGACATTGGAGTTGAAGGTGAACTTCATCCGGTCGGTGACGCTGGACGGTTCCCGGCTGACCTGCGAGGCCAACGCCGTGCACGTCGGGCGGCGCACCGCGACGGCGGAGGGCCGGATCACCGACGCGAACGGCAAGCTGATCGCGCACGGTTCGACCACGATCCTGGTCTTGCCGCCCGAACACTGAGCACAGCGGACGGCCCGGCTCCCGGAACACGATCGGGAGCCGGGCCGTCCGGTGTCGAAGCTCAGGCCAGTGATCGGCATTCGTCGATGAAGCGCACCAATTCGTCGAGGCGGTCGCTGCGGGCGTCCACCGCGCGGTCGATCACCTTCACCAGGTGCTCGTAGGCCTCGGTGTGGTCGTAGGAGGCCACGTCGGCGATCTTCAGCGCCCACCGCCAGTAGCCGCGCATGGTGTCGGCCAAGGGCATGCGGAAGGTGGCGATCACCTCCCGGATCGGCTCCACGGCGGCGTCGCCGTGCACCCGCAGGTAGCGGCCGACCACGTCGGCCATGAAACTGAAATGCCGCGCCTCGTCGCGCGACAGCCGCGCCAGCACCGCCCCGAGCACCGGATCGTTCACCACCTCGCGCAGGTGCTGGTAGTACATCTGCGTCGCCTTCTCCTGCACCAGCGCGTAGGCGAAGAACTGCACCGGATGCCGGTAGGGCAGGTCGAACGGTTTCTGCCCCTCGATCGCCAGCTCGGCGCGCAGGGCGCCGCGCTCGGCCATCCCGGACGCCACCTGGTAGCGGCTCAGCGCGCGTGCGTGGGTGTCCTCCTCCAGCGCCCAGCGGACCGTGAAGTGGTAGAGCTCGCGGTTGTGCGCGAACGCGTCCCGGTCGACGGTGTCGTCCACCGGGAAATAGCGGTGGTAGACGTCGAAGTAGCCGGGCAGATGGTCCTCGATGAGGGTGACGAACTGGACCGCGGACCGCTGGCCTTCGGTGAGGCGGCCCGCGTCGGCGCGGGACCAGTCGAAGGCGGTCTCCACGTCCCAGGCGCGCGTGGCGGGCGAGGCCGCGAGGAAACCGTCGACGGCCGCGACCACTTCGTCGACGGGAATCAGCGCCGATTCGATGTTCATCTGTCGCTCCTGCGGCTCAGCGGGCGTTACGGCAGGTCAGCGCGTAATGCTTGGTGGTGTAACCCCATCCGGCGTTCGCGATCTCCAGGTAGTGCCGCAGCTTCGCGGCCAAGCCGGGCCCGTGCGCGTCGATGCGTTCGGCGGCGGCGTCGACGTTCGCGATCCAGTCGTCGATGGTGCGGCGGTAGTGCTCGGTGAGGTCGTCCACCGCGATGACGGACAAACCCGCGTCCTCGGCGGCGGTGACCAGGTCGGAGAGCGGACGCAGATCGCCCCACCCGAAGATGTCCGCGCGCACGAACTCGGTTCCGGCCTTGGCGTCGAACGCCGTGCGCGCGGACGCGTTGCGGAAGCAGCTCTCCGACACGTACAGCGTGCCGCCGCGCCGCAGCACCCCGCGGGCTCGGCGGAAGACCGCGCCGAGATCGGGCATGTGCACGATCGAGCCGAGCAGCGTCACGGCGTCGAAACCGCGCGGCGGCAGTTCCATCCGCTCGAAGTGGCCGACCCGGGTGTGCACCCGATCCGCGAGACCGCGGGCGCGGGCCTGCTCGGCGATGTACTCGTGCTGGCGTGGCGCCGGGCTGACACCCGTTGTCTCGCAGCCGAATTCCGCCGCCATGAACAGGATCAGCGAGCCCCAGCCGCAGCCCACATCGAGGAGGCGTTCGCCGCCGGTCAGCCCGAGCCGGTCGGCCACGAACCGCAGTTTGCGCCGCTGCGCCTGCTCGAGGGTGTCGGACTCGGATTCGTAGAGCGCCGAGCTGTATTTGCGCAGCGGGTCGAGGAATTGGCCGAAGATGTCGGGGTCGAGGTCGTAGTGCTGGTTGGTGTCGGCGGTGACCGGCTGGTCGGTGACGGTCACGCCGCCGCCTCGCGCAGCGCCTTGCCGACCACGGTGACGACGTCGTTCAACGAGGACAGGCCGAACACGTCCTGGTCCTCGAGTTCGATGTCGTAGGTGCGCTCGATCTTGGCGACCATGCGCAGCACGCGCACCGAGTCGACGCCGGCAATGCCGCGCAGGTCCAGGTCGGGGCGCAGCTCGGTCTCGGGGATGCCGGTCTCGGCGGTGGCGATGCCGGTGACCGTGCGCAGGATGTCGTCGGCGGTGTGGGTGGTGGTCATGACTCGACTCCGTTCGGGGCGAGGGCGGTGCCGGTGGACAGTGCGTGGGAGAGCGCGGCGACCTCGTCGTCGCCGAGGGTGAGCTGATGGCGCACGTCGTCGAGCGCGAACGGCTGGTAGGCCGCGGTGGAGCCGGCGCACACGAGGCCGCCGGCGTCGCGGATCTCCGCGGACGCCCGGATCGGGCGGTCTCCTTCGTCGCCGGGCAGCGTTGCGACGCAGTGGTATTCGCGTCCGACGAGCAGCGGGGTGAGGAATCGGGTGCGCTGGGTGACGGTGAACGCCGGGTGGTGGCGCGCCAGGACGATGAGATTGCCCATCACCTCGTCGCAGATCACGCCGATCAACCCGCCGTGCACGACGCCCGGGTAGGACTCGAACTCGCGCCCGAGCCGGAACCGGGCCTGCAACCCGTCCGGATGCGGGGTGAACCGCAGGCGAAGGCCGGTCGTGTTGTGCGGCGAGCAGCCGAAGCAGCGGTAGTCCGGGATCACCGACCAGGGCACCCGGACGGTGTCCACTCCGCCGTGGCCGGTGTCGTCGAAAGCGCTGTCGCGGTCCATGCGCTAGGCGATCGCGTCGGCCAGGGCCCGGCGAACCTTGGCGTTGCTGGACAGGTCGAGTCCGGTCATGCCTGCGAAGGTGCGCCGGACCTTGTCGTGCAGGACATCCAGCTCACCTTCGGCGGCGACCTGCTCGAGGAACAGGTCGAAGCCGGTGTCGATGGTCTCGTGGTCGCCGAGTTCGCTGATCCCGGCCTTGAACGTGCTGACCGGGTGCTTGATCTTGGCCTCCGAGCTGTACACGTAGAGGGTCTCCAGCACCGACGGCAGCTCCTCGGGCCGCCGCCGCAGCCGCTCGGTGGCGTAGTGGATGAACTCGCGCGCGTGGCCCGCCTCATCGCGACTGGCGTTGAGCAGCAACCCCTTCAGCACGGGCTCCTCCACCCAGTTCGCCACCGCCCGGTAGATGTGGTTGACGGTGAGCTCGGAGATGATGTTGGTGGCCAGGGTCGCCGACGGAGTGGTGCCCGGCGCGTACGGCTCGCGCATCGAGTCGACGGCCTTGTCGTCCACGCGCTCGCCGAGCGCGTTCAGCCAGGAGCGGAACGCGTAGTGGTGCTGCACTTCCTGGTAGCCCCACACCACCGCGAACGTGGAGAAGTCGTAGTCGTCGACGAACTCGTTCAGGAATCCGTGCACCGCGGCGATGACGTTGGACTCGCCCATCGTCGCGCTCTTGGCCAGGGTGATGTACTCGGGACGGACCAGGGTCGCGTCGACGGCGTCGAGATCGAGGTCGGCCAGCTTCCAATGCAGGCGCTCGTAGTGGCGGAAGACGTCATAGCTGTGCACGAAAGGCTCCGGTTCGGTCGGGATTACCTGCGGTGGGTGATGAGATCGCGGGCGGCGAGCCGCTGGAGCTTGCCGCTGCTGGTACGGGGAATGCTGCGCGGCGCGACCAGGTGGACCTGGACCGCGGCCAGGCCGAGTTCGGCGGAGACCCGGGCGCGGATCGCCTCGGTCAGCGCGTCGGCGTCGGCTCCGGTGCGCTCGGATTCGGCGATCAGCGCGATCACGTCCGCTCCGTCCGGGTCGATCGCCGCCGTGCACCGGCCCTTGTACACGCCGTCGAGGTCGCGTACCGCCGCCTCGACGTCCTGGGCGTAGTAGTTCACGCCGCGCACCGTGATCATGTCCTTGCGCCGGCCGGTGACGAAAAGCTCGCCGTCCCTCAGGTAGCCGAGGTCGCCGGTGCGCAGCCAGCCGTCGGCGAACAGACCGGACACGCGCGCGGCGTCGGCGGTGAGATATCCGCCGGTGACCGCGTCGCCCTGGATGAAGATCTCGCCCACCTTGCCGTCGGGCAGGTCACGGTCCCGGTCGGGGTCGACCACGCGCACCCGCATACGCGGTACCGGCGAGCCCACTCCCGCCACCGGCCGAGCACCCGAGGCGTCCGGTGAAACACGCTGTGCGATCGCGCCATCCGACAGTGCGGCGCGATCCACCCACTCGAAGACGGGCGCGCGGCCCAGCGGCGGGAAGGTGACCGCGAGGGTCGCTTCGGCCATGCCGTAGACGCCGAACATCGTCGCCGGTCGGAATCCGGCGGGGGCGAAGCGCTCGCAGAACGCGACGACGACATCTCGGGAGATCGGTTCCGATCCGTTGAACGCGATCCGCCAGCGGCTCAAGTCGTAGTCGCGCACCCGCTCGGCGGGCACGGCGGCCAGCAGCGCCTCGTAGCCGAAATTGGGCATCGCGGTGATGGTGGTTCCGCTGGCGGCGAAGTCGGCGAGCCAGCGGGCCGGGTCCTTGACGAACGACAGCGGGGACCACACGTGGGCGGGGATGCCGCGCAGAATCGTCGAGAGCGTGCCGAACAGGCCCATGTCGTGGAACAGCGGAAGCCAGAACCCGCCCTGATCGTCCAGGCTCAGATCGATGCCGGTGCGGATCGATGCCAGGCCGCTGAGGACGTTGTGGTGGGTCAGGCGAACGCCTTTGGGGGTAGCGGTGCTGCCGGAGGTGAACTGGATGACGGCCGGATCGTCGCTCGACAACTCGGGAAGGGCGTCGGCCGTCGCAGTGTCTCCCGCGAGAAGTGCTGCGGTGTCGATCAATTCGACGTTCAGCGTGTCGCCGAGCAGTGCCGCCAGGTCGGCGAAGCGATGCGACACCAGAACCGTGCGCATGCCCGCCGCCGCGACGATGGCGGCGAGCTTCTGCGGGTAGCCGCTCGCCGCGCGGGCGCCTGCGGGCAGCGGAAGGGGAGTCGCGGCGCCGCCCGCCGCCGTCACACCGAACAGGCAGGTGAGGAACTCGGGAGCATTCGGACTCAGGATGCCCACCGGTTCGCCGCGCCGCACCTCGCGCCGCAGCAGCGCCGCCGCCGCGACCAGCGACTGCCGGTGCAGCTCGGCGTAGTCCACCGTTTCCGGCAGCGACCAGAACGTGGCGGCCACCGCGGGATGGGCGGCGGCGATCTCGGCGAGGCGACCGTGCAGGGTCCCGGCCGAATCCGCGGAATTCATGTCCGCCACGGAAACAGCGAATTGTGACGGCGCATTGAACTCGTTGTGAATTGACGTCGGCGATAAACAAGGCCGATCATCCGATCGCACTGCGCGATAAAGTATTTCGGCTATGGCTCGATAGGAACGGGTAATCGCCGCCACACCGCGCCGGTGCCGCGCACCACGATGGACGAGAAATTCTCTCCCGCGTCCCGGAATTGTCCGCAGCGATCCGGCGGATGCTATGCCCTTTTCCGCGCCGCGTCCATTTCTACCCAGGAGTCGCCGGTGAGTTCCGACCAATCCGCGGTCGAGGAGTCGACCCCGGTTCAGCTGGCGGTCGTCGAGAGCGTCGCCGCGCACATGCGGCACAACCCGTACGGCAGTTACGACGTGCTGCGCGCGGCGGCCCCGTTCGTGCCGGGCCCGCACGACACCCACCTGGTGACCCGCCACCACGAGGCGCAGGCGATCATGCAGGACCCGCGCTGGAGCCACGCCGAGGAACCGGAACTGCTGCACGGTGACAGCGAGGTCGAACTGCCCGGCTCCTTCCTCTGGATGGAACCGCCGGAGCACACCCGCCTGCGCGGACTGGTGAGCAAGGCGTTCACCGCGCGCACCGTCAGCGGTATGCGCGAGCGCGCCGAGCGTTTGGTCGAGGACCTGATGGCGAAGATGCTCGCCGAGCGGGACGTCGACCTGCTCGAGGCGCTGGCCTATCCGCTGCCGCTGACCATGGTGTGCGAACTGCTCGGCGTGCCGCCCGAGGCGCACGAGCACGTGCGGGAGATCTCGGCGGGCATCGCGCGCGGCCTCGACCCCGACGTGCTGCTGTCGAAACCGGAGCTGGACGCGCGCACCGCCGCCGTGCACGCCTTTCTCGAATTCTTCGGCGACCTGGTCGAGCAGCGCCGCCGCACGCCGCGCGCCGACTTGATCACCGCGCTGGTGCAAGCCGACGACGCGGGCGCGCGCCTGACGCGCACCGAATTGCTCGGCACGCTGCTGATCCTCGTCGTCGCCGGGCACGAGACCACGGTCAACCTGATCGGCAACGGCGTGCTGGCGCTCATCCGCAATCCCGAGCAGTTCGAGCGGTTGCGCGGCTTCCCCGAGCTGTCCGAGCCCGCGGTGGACGAGGTGTTGCGCTACGACGCCCCGGTGCATCTGACCACACGCACCGCGCACGAGGAGATCACCGTCTCCGGAAAGACTTTCGCGCCGGGCGAGGCGGTGATCGTGCTGCTGGCGTCGGCCAACCGCGATCCCGCGGCATTCCCGCGGGCCGACGAGTTCGACATCGTGCGGTATGCGCGCGGGCGAAAGGCAGAGCGGCACTTGTCCTTCGGGCTCGGCCTGCACTACTGCCTCGGCGCGCCGCTGGCCCGGCTGGAGATGAGCGTGGTGCTACGGGCGATCGCCGACCGGGTCGCGTCCATGTCCCTGCTCGAGGAACCGCTGTACCGGCCGAACGTGGTCGTGCGCGGCATGTCGCAACTGCGTGTCCGGATGGAGGCCCGATGAACGCCGTTACGCCCGCCGAAGTCACCTTCGACGCCTTCGATCCGAGCGAGCGCGCCGACCCGTATCCGGCCTACCGGCGGGTGCGGGACGCGGCGGCGCTCTTCCCGTTCGCGTTCGGCGATGTGCCGGTCACGCTGGTCACCCGTTACGAGGAGTGCGCCGCGATTCTGACCGGCGCGGACTGGGGGCACGGCTACGCGGCGGGCATCAGTCCGTTCCGGGACACCACGGCGGCGATTCCCGGTTCCTTCGTCCGGATGGATCCGCCCGAGCACGGCCGCTACCGCAAGCTCGTCGCGAAGGCGTTCACCCCGCGGCTGATGGCCGAGATGGCCCCGGTCGCCGGGCAGGTCGTGCGGGAGATCGTGGACGCGGCGCTCGTCCGCGGCGAACTCGACGTGCTCGACGGCCTCGCGGTGCCGCTGGCGGTGGCGATGGTGCCGGTCCGGTTGCTCGGCGCCGACCCGGCCGACGCCGCGAAGTTCCGGGAGTGGCAGCTGGCCATCGCGCGCGGCAGCGACCCCGATTCGCTGCTCGGGCCGCAGGATGTGGCGGCCCGCACCGCCGCGGCCGTGGAGTGCATGGGCTACTTCGCCCGGCTGGTCCAGCGCAAGAAGGAGAATCCGACGCCGGACCTGCTGAGCGCGCTGGTCGCCGCGAGTGCGGACAGCGACCAGCTCACCGAGCCGGAGGTGATCGGCATCGCCCTGCTCACCCTGGTGGCGGGGATGGAGACCTCGATCAACCTCAT
Source organism: Nocardia sp. NPDC051929 (assembly GCF_044548645.1). NCBI lineage: Bacteria > Bacillati > Actinomycetota > Actinomycetes > Mycobacteriales > Nocardiaceae > Nocardia > Nocardia sp. NPDC051929. The sequence continues at coordinate 131,190 of NZ_JBIUCG010000027.1, forward strand.
CGGCAACGGCATGCTCGCGCTGCTGCGCAGCCCGGACCAGCTCGCCCTGCTGCGCGACCAGCCCGACCTCATCGCGCCCGCGCTGGACGAGATGCTCCGCTACGACGCGCCCACCCAGTTCACCATTCGCGTAGCGCTGGCCGACACCGTGGTCGGCGGACACCGGTTCCGCCGGGGCGACGGAGTCGTGGTGCTCACGGCGTCGGCCAGCCGGGACGACCGGGTCTATCCGGACGCCGACCGCTTCGATGTCACCCGCTACGCCGGAAACCATCCCGCGCGCAAGCATCTCGGCTTCAGCCTCGGCATCCACTACTGCGTGGGCGCGCCGCTGGCGCGGATCGAGGCCGAAGCCGCGGTCGGCGCGCTGCTCGCGCGGGCTCCGAAACTGGCGCCCACGACCGACACGATCGAGTACCGGCCGAGCTTGATCCACCGCGGCATCGTGTCGCTGCCGGTGACGTTGTGAACGGGGCACGGCACGCGGTCGTGCTCGGCGCGGGCGTCGCCGGGCTGCTGGCGGCGCGGGTGCTGGCCGACCACTTCGCGCGGGTCACGGTGTTCGAGCGCGACGGCTTCGACGTCGAGGGCATGCGCAAAGGCGTTCCGCAGGCACGGCACCTGCACGGCCTGCTGGATGGCGGCCGCACCGTGATCGAGGAACTGCTGCCCGGATTCACCGACGAGATGACCGCGCGCGGCGCGACCCGCGCCGAGGCCCTGGTCGCGACCAGGTGGTACGTGGGCGGGCTGCGGGCCGCGCCGGCCGCCACCGGGCTCACCTCGCTGATCGCGACCCGGCCTCTGCTGGAATCGCTATTGCGGGAACGGATATCGCGGCTTTCTCAGGTGCGGCTCGTGGCGGGAACCGCGCGCGGCCTGATCGGTGACCGGCACGGCGTGCGCGCCGTGTCGGTGTCGGGTGATTCCGGCGTCCAGACGCATGCCACCGACCTCGTGGTCGACGCGACCGGGCGCGGCACGCGAGCGCCGGTGTGGCTCACCGCGCTCGGCGCCGAGCCGCCCGCAGAGCAGCGGCTGGAGGTGGATCTGGGCTACTCCTCGCGGTTCTACCGCCGCCTCGAAGGCCAGCTCGACGGGCACGCCTCGGTGATCATCTCGACCGGGGCCAACGGCCGCGGCGGCGGCGCGGTGCGGGTGGAAGACGACCGCTGGCACGTCACGCTGGCCGGGATCCTCGGTGACCACCCGCCCACCGACCCCGACGGCTTCACCCGGTTCGCCGCCTCCCTCGCCGCGCCGGACATCCTCGATCTGATCACCCGCTCCGAACCGGTCGGCGACGCGGTGCCGCACCGCTTCCGCGCTCCGGTGCGCAGGGCCTACCGGCGCCGTGCCGCGGTGCCCCATGGCTTCCTACTGCTCGGCGACGCGCTGTGCAGCTTCAACCCGCTCTACGCCCAGGGCATGGCGGTCGCCGCCCAGCAGGCCGCGGCACTGCGCGCGTGCCTGCGCTCCGGCGGACCCACGCCGGATCTCCCCGCGAGGTTCTACGCGGCGGCGGACAAGGCGCTCGACGTCGCCTGGCAACTGTCGGCCGGCGCGGATCTTGCGCATCCGGGGGTGGGGCCGCGCACGGTGCGCACGCGGCTCACCAACGCCTATGTGGCCCGCGTGCATCGCGCAGCCCACGTCGACCCGCATGTGTCCAGGACCTTTCTGCGAGTGGCGAACCTGGTCGAACCGCCGACGGCACTGCTGCACCCCGCGATGGCGGGACGAGTACTGCTGCGCGGCGGCACCCGCGCGGCCGCACCGAACATCCGTCCCACCGGTCCCGGACCCCTTCGCGCATCGGGTCCGTCGCCGGACACGCGGCCGTCCATCCCTTCCGATCGCTGACCCATTTCGACTACCGGCAGCATCGACCGGCGTCGGTGCTCCGCACAGGAGGAACCACTCGACATGGACTCGTCAACCGCTGGTACGGCTGTCGCGGAACAGGATTCCGCCGTCCAGACCGCCCTGATCCAGCTCTTCGGCCCCGAAGGCAGACCGGATCCCTACCGCCCGGCCCGGGTGCTGCGCGAGGCGGGCCGCCTGCACCAGACTCCCTTGGGCCACTACGTGCTCACCCGCTACGAGGACTGCGCCGCCGTCCTGTCGACCACCGCGTGGAGCCACGCGGAGGAGGCGGCGATGATGCATCCGACGGTGTCGCCGGAGGACGCGCCCGAGGAGTTGCCCACCTCGTTCCTGTGGATGGAGCCGCCGGACCACACCCGGCTGCGCAACCTCGTGACCAAGGGCTTCACCCCGCGCATGGTGACCAGGCTGCGTCCGCGAATCCAGGAACTCACCGAGCAACTGGTCGACAAGGCCGTGGAGGCAGGCGAATTCGACCTCGTCGAGATGATCGCCTACCCGCTGCCGCTGATCATCGCGTGCGAGCTGATCGGGGTGCCGCCGGAGGCCTACGACCAGGTCCACCGGTGGTCGCAGGATTTGGCGCGTGGCTTCGACCACGATCACACGCTGCCGGAGGAGGCGCTGAAGGCGCGCAGCGCGGCCTCGCGCGGATTCATGGGCTACTTCCGCGAGTTGCTGAACCAGCGCCGCCGCGACCCGAAGGACGACCTGCTCAGCGCGCTGTCCCAGGTGGAGGATCGCGGGGACGTGCTCACCGAACAGGAGCTGCTCGCCACCTGCATCACCACGTTCGTGGCCGGGCACGAGACCACGGCCAACCTGATCGGCGCCGGTTCGTTGCAGCTGATGCGCAACCCAGAGGCGATCGATACGCTGCGCAAGCGACCGGAACTGGTCGCCTCGGCGCCCGACGAACTCTTGCGCCTGGAACCGTCGGTCCAGATCACCACGCGTGCCGCGACCCGCCCGATCACGCTGGCCGGGCACGACTTCGAGCCGGGCGAAGGCGTGGTGGTGCTGATCAATTCGGCCAATCGCGACGACGCGGCCTACGCCGACGCCGATCGCATCGACGTCGCCCGGTACGCGGACCCGATGAACCCGGCCAAGAAGCATCTCGGCTTCAGCCTGGGTATCCACTACTGCCTCGGCGCGCCACTGGCGCTGCTGGAGATGGAAGTGCTGCTGGAGGTGCTGTTGCGGAAGGTTCGCGACATCGAGGTGCTGTCGGACACGCCGCCGTACAAGCCGAATGTCGTGATACGCGGGTTGGCGGCGCTGCCGACTCGTTTCACCGCCGTGTGAGTCCGGCGCCATCGGGCCGGACCCGGCCCGATGGCAACACGGTCAGCTGCCGACCACCTCGATCTTCGCTTCGTCGACCTTGATGTTCTGGTCGGTCGGGTTGCCCTGGGGTTTCACGGTGATGCGCGACTTCTCGACGCCCGCGGACTCGAGTTCTGCCGCGATGTTGTCGCCCCTGGCCTTGGCGACGGATTTGGCGGTGGCGGGGTTCTCGTCCTCGGCGTAGGTCGTGATCTCCACCTTGGCGTCGTTGCCTTTCAACGGGACCGCCACCACTTTGATGGTGGCGACGTCCGTCCCGCTGAGGTCGGAGCTGCCGCTGTCGAAGGTGATCGGCGCGGCGGCCAGCGCCGCGTTGATCGCGTCCTGGATCACCTGCTGCGCGGTGTTCAGGCCCGAACGCACTGCCGAGGACGCGGTCGCGGCCAGGCTGCTGCGCAGGGGGTGGGTCTGCTCGGTCGTCGTCGCCGAAGAATTCGAGCCGTCGTCGGACCCGCACGCCGCGGTCACGAGCAGCGCGACGGCCACAGCGGCGATTCCACTGACGCTTTTCTTGGAAATCATCTGCCTACTCCTGTTTCGGTGGAGAAATCCCGTATGCGCCATTCGGTGCGATGCGTGGAATTGCCCGGGAACAGGCCCGCACGCATACGTCTGTCCAATGCTGTCGGTGCACTCGATCCTTGCACAGGCACGCGGCCACGGAGTGCCGTTTCGCGGGTCGCCGCATTTCCCGGTCACGAGCGGCGCAATTGTTGCCGGAATGTGCGCGAGTCGCCATGAGCGCGGCGTAGCGTCGATTCGGCGAAATGCGGGAGTTCTCCCGGCCGGGCGACGACCGGTTCGGGAGGGGCCGGACGTCGAGACGAAGCAGACCAGTCGCGCGAATCGGCCCTTCGCGGCCGGATGAGCAGAGGAAGTGAACCGCGGTGCGGTCGGTGAAGTTGTCCGTGGCATTGGCCCGGGAAGTCTCGCTGGCACGGAGCCGGGCAGCGACCGGATGGCTGCGCGGAACGCCCCAGGGCCGCACCGTGCGCCGGATGATCGATGGCTTGGCGGAGGTCCAGATCGTCGATCGGTCGATGGTGCTCGCCGCGCAGATCTTCACCTCGGTGCTGCCGGTGATCATCGCCGCGTCCGTCTTCAGCGGGTGGCATGCGGCGGCGGAGACGATCAACGACCAGTTCGGGTTCGATTCCGGCTCCCTGGGCGCCGAAACCGGCACGAGTTCGGGCGACCCGACGCTGGCTGCGTTCGGTGTGGTCGGACTGCTCATGGTCGTGCTCGGCGGCACCTCGTTCGCGCGCGCGCTCGCTCGCGTCTACGCGGCGGTATGGAAGGTGCCGACCCTTGGCCCCCGCGATGCGTGGCGCTGGCTGGCCGCGCTGCTCGCCGTCGCGATCGCGGTGGCGCTGGTGGGGCAGACCAGGGAGCTCACGCGAATCCGGTACGCGGGTGGACCGCTCGCCCTGGCTGGTGAGCTGGTCGTCTGGGCTTGCGTCTGGACGGTCGCGCCTTTCCTGCTCACGAAGGGAGCGCTGACCGGGCGGCCGTTGTGGGTGTCCGGAGTGCTCACTGCGGCCGGTCTGACCGCGATGCACGCGGTGGGGCGGGTGGTGCTGCCGCGAACCACGGCGAACGCCGAAGCGCACTTCGGTCCGCTCGGCCTGGCCTTCACCACGGTCAGTTGGCTTTTCGTCCTGTCGATGGTGATCGTGGGCGCGGCGGCGGTCGTCAAGGCGCTCGCTCTGGACGAGACCGCCGTCGGTCGTTTTCTGCGCGGTCCGCAGCAGAACGGCGCGTGATGCGGCAGGGAGCTCGCTCTTCTCGAAAACCTCTGTGTATCAGGCCTTCTCGGTGAGCTACCAGTCGACCTCGCCGAGTTCGTGCAGCCTGCGGAAGACCAGCATCGAGCCGGGCGCGACGTGGTCCATGGCGGCGTACTCGCGCACGGTGAAGTAGCGCAGCTCGGCGATCTCGCTGGTGGGTCGCGGCTCGCCGTCGAGTTCCGCGGTGAAACAGGTCATGTGCAGCTGGGTGCCAGGGGAGTGCCCGTACGCCTCGGCCCGGAACACGCCGAGTTCGTCGTAGGCGACGACGCCGACGCCGAGTTCTTCGCGCACCTCGCGGTGCAATGCCGCCTCGGGCGTCTCGCCCGGGTCGATCTTGCCGCCGGCCATGTAGAAGACGTCCTTGCCGACCGAGCGCGCCTGCAGCAGGCGGCGATCCCGGACATGGGCCAGCGCGGCGGTGCGAATCACCGGCCCACTGTACTGAGCGGACCGAACGCGACGTCAACCGGATTTCCGGCGGTTCGGGCCGCTCAGTGCTCGAGCACGGCGCGGTGCAGGAGCTCGCCGATGCGCCGGTGGATCAGCGCGGTGTCGTCACCGTCGGCGACGAACTCCAGGAACAGCGCCGCACCGGCCGCCAGCGCGATGACGGCCCTGGCATCCAGTTCGGATCGCGCACGCGATTCGGTGTCGCCCGCGGCGAACAGCGCGGCCGCGGGGGTGCTGAATCCGGCCCACAGCCGGTCGCGCAATTGCCGATCGCGATCGAGCGCGGTCAGCAGGCCGGGCACGGCCGCGCGAACATCGTCCCGCGCGAACAGTTCCCGGCTGCCGCGTAGCACCCACTCGATCCATCCCTTCCGATCGGTTCCCTCGAACGGGCCCAGATCCGGCGTCTCACCGAGGACGGCGTGCAGCACCAGTTCGGCCTTCGATCGCCAGCGGCGACCGATGGACGCCCGGCCGACCCCCGCGCGTGCCGCCACCGCCCGCACGCTCAACTCGTCCCAACCCACCTCGACCAGCATCTCCCGCACGGTCGCCAGCACGCGCTGCTCGACCGACTCGTCCCGGGGCCGGCCCGCGCTCCGGGTCGCCGACTGCGGGTCCTGCGCCGTTTCGCCCATGCCGCTTCCTGACCTCCATTACGATGCCACTGGCATCGAATTTGTACCGATGCTTCCGATGTGCGGCCATTGTCGCGTGTGCCGTGGGCGCGGCGGCGGTGGACCGGACGGCGGAACCCGTGGTGACGAAGGAATGAGATGGGCGGACCGAAAGACATACCGGCTGATACCGGCTCGGCGGCCCGAGCGGCGAGCGCGTGTACGACCGGAAGCGACGAGGGGTAGCCGGTATGCGAATCGCGGTCACCGGCGGCACCGGCTATCTCGGTGCGCACACCGTTTCCGCACTATTGCGGGACGGGCATCAGGTCGTTCTGCTGGTCCATCCGGGTGAGTCCCTCGCCGCGGTGGTCGGCATGTTCGACGCCAGGCCGGACATGCTCTCCGTGCTGCCCGGTGACATCAGGGACCCGCAGACCGTGGAGAAGTTGCTCGTCGGATGCGACGCCGTTCTGCACGCGGCAGGCGTGGTCGGCACCGACAACCGGCGCGAGCAGTTGATGTGGGAAGTCAACGCGGACGCCACTGCGATGGTGCTCGCCCGAGCGACGGCGCTCGGGCTGGACCCGATCGTGCACGTGGCCAGCTACAGCGCACTGTTTCCCAGCCCCGATCCGGTCATCACGCCGGACAGCCCCACCGCGCCGGGTCGCAGCGCCTACGGCCGTACCAAGTCGGCCGCCGATCGGATCGCGCGGGCATTGCAGGCCACCGGCGCCCCGGTGGTGATCACCTATCCGTCCAGCGTCGTCGGCCCCGGTCTCGGGGCGCAGGCCGGGATCACCTCCGACGGTTGGGGCGCCATCCTGCGAGCCCGCGTCGCTCCGCGAATCCGGGGCGGAATGCAGATGATCGATGTCCGGGACGTGGCCGCCGTCCACGCCGCCGTCATGCGCCCCGGTCTCGGACCGAGGCGCTATCTGTGCGGCGGTCACCTGCTGGCCTTCGACGAGATCGTCGATATCTTGGAAAGCGCTGCCGGGCAACGGATCCGCCGGATACCGGTGCCGAGGGCCGCCCTGCTGGGAATCGGACGGCTCACCGACGCCGCCGCCCGATTCCTCCCGATCAGCGCGGGCCTCAGCTACGAGGCGGCGTGGTTGCTGACCACCGCCACGCCGACCGACGACTCCCGCACGCTGGCCGATCTCGACCTGCGCTGGCGGCCCATCCGGGACGCCATCATCGAATCCGTGCGCCGCGAATCCGATTCCCACACCTGATGCGGCACGGGCCGGTCGGACCAGTTCCCGGCGGTCAAGTGCACGCCGGAGGCGGCATCACGCGACGGCGGTTCCCTCGAGCTCGACCAACTGGCCCGGTATCGCCAGCCGTGTGACCCCGAGCATTGTGGTGGTCGGTGCCACCCCGGAAGCACCCAATCTCGACGCCAGTACACCGTAGTGCTGGAAAAGCAGATCGACGTCGGTGGTGTAGACGTTGAGCCGGACGAGGTTCGCGAGAGACATGTCGGCCTCGCCCAGCACGACCTCCAGGTTGTCCAGGCTCAGCGCCAACTGCCCCGCCATGTCACCGTCATGCTGGGGCTTGCCGTCGCCGCTCATCGCGGTCTGCCCGGAGCAGTACAGGGTCCGGGTGTGGCCGCAGACGAGCTCGCCCTGGTTGAATCCCATCTCCACCGACCACGTCACCGGGTTGACTGCCGTTCGTTCGACTACCACATCAGCTCCCATTCGATTTCGAAGTACGTACGTCCTGTCGGCCCGGTAGCCGCTGTCCATGACGCCGTGGTGCTGAGCCTCCCAGCGAATCACGACATCCTGTGTCGTGTATTTGTTAGAGTTTTCGTATGCGCGCCGACCGGTTGGTCTCGCTGGTGCTACTGCTGCGCCAGCGCGGTCGGCTGACTGCGACCGAGCTGGCCGACGAGCTGGAGGTGTCGACCCGCACCGTGTTGCGCGACATCGAGGCGCTGTCCGCGGCCGGTGTCCCGGTCTACGCCGAACGCGGCCGACACGGCGGTTACGCTTTGTTACCCGGGTTTCGGACCGAGCTCACCGGGCTGAATCACGACGAGGCGCTTGCCCTGCTGGTCGCCGGATCACGTCGCGGCGCACAGGCGTTCGGCCTCGGCTCGGCGCTTGCTTCGGCGATGCTCAAGGTGATCGACGCGCTACCCGAAAGCTATCGGGACACCGCGGCTGACGTGGCCGAGCGATTGCTCGTCGACCCGCAGACCGATCTGCTGTCGCGTCGGCTGATCGCTGAGGAAGTGCCCGACACCATATCGGCGGAGATCCGGCGCGCGGTGTTCGCCGGACACAAGCTGCGCATCCACTACGCGGCCGTGGACCAAACCCCGAAGTGGCGCACGGTGGACCCGATCGGCCTGGTCATCGTTCGCGACCAGGGTTACCTGCTGGCCACGAGATCCGGCGCGGACCGCACCTACCGGCTGTCGCGGGTGCTGGCTGCGAAGGAACTCTCCGAACCGGCACAGCGACCGGGCCGGGTCGATCTGGACCGGGCGTGGCAGGAACGCAGCACGCGGTTCCGGACCGGCGGCGACCGAATCGCCGTGCTGGTACGGGTGAACCCAGCCCGGCGAGAGGAACTCGTGAGCACCGCGCTGGCCGTCCGCACCGAGGAAACCGACACCGACGGCTGGCTGCGGCTGGAGCTGATCTTCCAAGACTCGCGACACGCCGAATGGGCGCTGTGGCAGCTCACCACAGACGTGGAAGCACTGGCCCCGCAGTCGTTGCGCACTTCCCTTCGCTACCGCGCCGCCGCGATCGCCACCTATTACGGGGAGTCATCCTGAGAGTTGTCGCCTGCTGACGTCACCCCGGTGAGTATCGCGACCTCCGCTCGCCGCAGGCCGGGCGACCGCCGCAGGCCCACTGTCGGCAGACCGACGTCCTTCGGCGTGATCCGGCCCTACGGGTGCGGAGTCGCACAGCTGGGCGCGCCGGGACAGATGTGCGGGCCGTAGCTGAAAGCCAAGTGCCGGTTGGCCGTCGGGCGGGAGACGTCGAAGTCGTCGGCGTCCTCTTCCTTGGTCATCGGCGATGCCCAACCGCCGCTCGCCACTTCGGCGAGCGCGGCGGCGGCGCGTCGGGGCTGACGCTATCGTGGTACATCAGGGTCTCGATGTACCCGGGACTCACCAACCGCTTCAGTATGGGACCTGCACGAAGTCCGCCAGTTCGCGGACCTCTGCCGTCAGCGTCCTCCGCTTCTCGATCATTCCTGCGAGGATGTCACGCGCAAACCGTTGTTTCACAAGCCATTCCGGCAGCTCCCGCCGGATCTGCTGAAGCACCGCGAGCGCTTCCGGGTACTGCCGCATAGCCGCGTGTGCTGCTGCAATGTCGAGCCGATGACGCTGCCACGGCCACGGCGGGGGGTACTTCGTCCCCGCCAGTTGCGCACCGATCGCCAGCGCCACTTGCGGTTTGTCGACGACCATCGCGTTCTCTGCCGCCAACATCTGCACGGTGACCGGGCCGAATGCGTGCAGCAGGCCGTCTTTGGAGTCGTGTTCACCGTGACGGATCGCCATCCCGGCTACGCGGGCGAACGCGAGCGCGTCTTCTGCCTCGCCAGGCCGGTTGTCACGTATCGCCGCTGTGGAGACACGTTGCAACATCAGTCCCCAACCGGCGAGGTCTTCCCGTGATGCCTTCGAGATCCGGCGCGGGTGTCAGTGCGACATTCGCTGAGGTCAAGCCGCTATTCCGTGGTGGTCGGTTCACAGAACTCGATTTCTATCGGCGAGTGTGCGACCTGCCTGCCGAAGTCCATCCGCCGCACCTGGGGCGCATCACGCTGCGAACGCGGATGCGTCATCACCGGCATGGGCCCGTGCGAACGGGTGTGTCAACCCCGTAGCGCCCCAGTCCACGTCGGGCGAAATCTCAAGCGCTGTCAATGCCGTTAGGGGCTGCTGTAGGGGAGAGGTCACATCGTCGTCTCCCTCCCCATATGCGGGCATTTGAGGAGTGTGTAACCGACATGTCCCCCCGCCGCCCACGCCAACTCCTCGCGCCGCAACCCCGGCACCCGTCGATGGGGCAGGCCGGGCCGCAACCCCGCCGCCTCCGGAGTGATGCGTTCGCGCCTGCTGTAGCGGGGATTCGGTGCTGGCAATGGAGAAAATCCCGATGGGTCGAGCCGCTGAAGACCGATCTGGATGAGATCACATCACTTGGGGCGCAGTTGAATACGAGGGCCGGTGAAATCGCGCAAATCAATAGCCTGC
>NZ_JBIUCG010000028.1:0-137355 GCF_044548645.1 Nocardia sp. NPDC051929
GCCGGGTCAGGACGATCCCGCTATCCGATTCGTGTGCCACCATCGCCCAGAACTCCATGCGGACGAGCATACGAGCGTCCGGACGGGTCCGGGAGTTACCGCGGCAGGAGTTCCAGCCGCACGCCGAGCAGACGAACCGGGCGGTCGAGGTCGAACCGTTCGATGATGCGCAGCGCCGTCTCGGCGATTCGCGCGACGTCGATGGTCGGTTCGGGCAGTTTTTCCTGTTTGCTGCGTGTGTAGAAGGTGTTCGTGCGCACCGTCACCGAAACGCGGGTGCCGATCCGGCCCGCCGCGGCCATCTCCTCGGCGACCTCGGTGGCCAGCCGCGCGACCTGGGCGCGGATTTCGCCTGGATCGGTCAGATCGTGCGGGAAGGTCTCGGATTTGCTGCGGCCGATCGGGATTCGCGGTTCGGTGGTGACGTCCGTATCGCCTTTGCCGTGGCCGAGCACCCAGAGATACGGACCGGTGTTCGGCCCGAACTCGGCGGCGAGTCGATGCCGGTCCGCCGTCATCAGCTCGCCTACGGTCCCGATACCGAGTTCGGCGAGCCGGGCGGCGATGCGGTTGCCGATGCCCCAGAGCGCGTTGGTCGGGCGATGGGCCATCACCTCGGTCCAGTTCGCGGCGGTGAGCCGGAAGACGCCTGCGGCGGCGCCCACATCGGCGGCGGGCTCGGCCGACGACTTGCCCGCCGACTTGGCGAAGCCGGTCGCGAGCTTGGCGGTGAGCTTGTTGTCCCCGATGCCGATCGAGCAGGTCAGTTCCAGTCCGGCGATCGCGTCGCGCACCTGCTGCGCGAGGGCTTCCGGGTCGTCGGTGTCGGCGGCGAGGAACGCCTCGTCCCAACCCCACACCTCGACCCGCCCCGGAAACGTCCGCAGCAGGGCCATGACCTCGTCGGAGGCGTCCTCGTAGGCGGCCATGTCCAAAGGAAGGAACACTCCGTCGGGGCACTTGCGCTGAGCGCTGCGCAGCGGCATTCCGGCCCGCACACCGAACCCACGCGCCGGATAGGACGCGCAGGTCACCACCTTGCGCGGTTCGGCGGGATCGCCGTGGCCGCCGACGATGACCGGCAGCCCCCGCAGTTCCGGATGACGGCGGAACTCCACCGCCGCCTGGAACTGATCGAGATCGACATGCAACAGCCATCTGGCCACATGCCGTTCTTACCGCAGGGGTGCGACACCCGGCCGCAATTCCGGCGCGAGCGCCCGCCGACCGGCATCGCCGCACCCGCCGCCGGTCGTGCCATCGTCCGCAGCACCGCGATGAGTCCCACTGCCTGATCCCCCTCACACGGATGTCCTGACATTGCGCGGCCCGCAGAACAGAACTAAATTCTGGATATGAAGATTCGAGATCGGTTGCTACTGGCAGCCGAGCGCCAGTTCGCCGAGCACGGAGCGCTCGACGCGACGCTGACCCAGATCCGGGGCGCGGCGGGCGCCAGCGTCGGTGCGCTCTACCACCACTTCCCGGACAAGGCCGACCTGTACCGGCAGGTGTGGGCCAACGCGCTGGCGGACTATCAGAAGCATTTCTGGGCGGTGGTCGGCGACAGCGCCGACGCGCGGGAAGGCGTCACCGCCGGTGTGCGCGAACACTTGCGGTGGGTGAGCGAAAATCAATATCGCGCAACGGTACTCACCTCCGCGCGGCCGCCGGGAGTGCGCGAGAGCGAGAGCAATCGCCGCTTCATGTCCGACGTGACGCGGTGGTGGCGCACCCACGCGGGATACGGGGTGGTGCGCGATCTGCCCATCGATCTGGTCTACGCGCTGTGGCTGGGTCCGGCGCAGGAATACACCCGGCAGTGGCTGGGCGGTGACATGCGCATCGCCCCTGCTGAAGTCGCGGGCGAGCTGGCCGACGCCGCCTGGCTGGCGCTCGCCGCCGATCGCACCGCGGCCGCAGGGCAGCTGTCCGAGTGACCGCCACCAACACCCTCGACCTGGACAGCGCCAAGAAGATACTCGCCGCACAGCCCTTCGCCACGCTGATCGGCACCGAGATCACCGCCTTCGGCGACGGCGCCGCGACCCTGATCATCCCGCTGCGCCGCGAACTGACCCAGCAATTCGGCTACGTGCACGGCGGCGTGCTCGCCTATGCCGCCGACAACGCCCTCACCTTCGCCGCGGGAACGGTTCTCGGCGCGAACGTACTCACCGGAGGTGTCACCATCACCTACCTGCGGCCCGCCGCCGGCGACCGGTTGCGCATCGAGGCATCCGTCACCGGGGCGACGCGCCGCCAGGCGGTTGCCCACTGCGCGATCTACGCGGAAAGCTCCGGGCGCGAACCGGTCCTGTGCGCGGTGGGCCAAGGCACCACCCGGCTCGCGGAAACGGACCTGGCCGGCACGAACACCAGCCCCTGACCTCACGACGTCCGTTCGCACGCCGCCCGCGCTATCGGGTGACGGCGGCACTGGCCGGGGTGTCGGCGCGCGGGCGTACTCAGGAACGAGATGCGCCGACCGCCTGTGCCGCAGCTCGGCAAGTGCGTTGCGACACAGCACATTCGGCGAGGGTCAGCCGCCGACCCGGTGTGGCGAGGTCCGTCGATGGTGGCCACACCGGGCACGGCCCGCGATGAGCCGCTCCGGTGCTTCACCAACGTCCCTCCGCCGATCGCGACATGCGAAGGGCCGGGCCCGGATACGCTCCGTGCCCGGCCCGTTCCGTCCAAGGTCAGGCGTACCTCCGCCTTCGCTCCGGCCATGCGTGGGCTGAGGACGGACTACGTCCGATCGCACCCATCAGGCGGTCGCCGCGAAGGCAGGCCCCAAGGCAGGCTCGGCGACCGGCTCGATCGCGTAGGCCAGGATGTCGGCCACGTCGGCGACCGGCCGGACGTCCAGCGCGGCCAGCACTTCCGCCGGAACGTCGTCCAGATCCGGCTCGTTGCGCGCCGGGATGAACACCGTCTTCAATCCGGCCCGCTGGGCGGCGAGCAGCTTCTGCTTCACGCCGCCGATCGGCAGCACCCGGCCGTTCAGCGTGACCTCACCGGTCATGCCGACGTCCGATCGCACCTGACGACCCAGCGCCAGCGACACCAGGGCGGTGACCATCGTGACGCCCGCGGACGGCCCGTCCTTCGGCACCGCACCCGCCGGGAAGTGGATGTGGATATTGCGATCAAGCACCGACGGCTCGATGCCGATCTCCTCCAGGTGCGAGCGCACGTAGGTCAGCGCGATCTGTGCCGACTCCTTCATGACGTCGCCGAGCTGGCCGGTGAGGGTCAGCGAGCGCTCGCCCTCGGCGGCGTTCGCCTCGATGTAGAGGACGTCGCCGCCCGCGCCGGTCACGGCGAGGCCGGTGGCCACACCCGGGACGGCCGTGCGTTCCACCGAGTCGGGAGTGAAGCGCGGACGACCCAAGTAGTCCTTCAGGTCGTCCAGACCGATCGTCAGGGCTCCGGCGTCACGCTCGACGTCGTAACCCAGTTCGGGGTCGTAACCAGATCCGGTTTCGCGCTCCGACAGCCGCGTGGCCGCTTTGCGCAGCGCCTTGGCGATCAGCCGCTCCATCTGCCTGACCCCGGCCTCCCTGGTGTAGTCGGCGGCGATCTCGCGCAGCGCTTCCTCGCTGATCGACACCTCCTCGGCGGTCAGCGCGTTGCGCTCCAGCTGCCGCGGCACCAAGAAGTCGCGCGCGATGGCCACCTTGTCGTCCTCGGTGTAGCCGTCGACGGTGATCAGTTCCATCCGGTCCAGCAGCGGGCCGGGGATGGTCTCCATGACGTTCGCGGTCGCGATGAACAGCACGTCGGACAGGTCCAGGTCCAGATCCAGGTAGTGATCGCGGAACGTGTGGTTCTGCGCCGGGTCCAGCACCTCGAGCAACGCGGCCGCCGGGTCGCCGCGGAAGTCCGAGCCGACCTTGTCGATCTCGTCCAGTAGGACGACCGGGTTCATCGAACCGGCTTCCTTCATGGCCCGCACGATCCGGCCGGGCAGCGCGCCGACGTAGGTGCGGCGGTGACCGCGGATCTCGGCCTCGTCACGCACGCCGCCCAGGGCCACGCGGACGAACTTGCGGCCGAGCGCTCGCGCCACGGACTCTCCCAGCGAGGTCTTGCCCACGCCGGGCGGACCGACCAGCACCAGCACCGCGCCGGACCCGCGTCCGCCGACCACCTCCAGGCCGCGGGCGGCCCGGCGAGCGCGGACGGCCAGGTACTCGACCATGCGGTCCTTGACCTCGTCCAAGCCGTGGTGGTCGGCGTCCAGCACCGCGCGGGCGGCCGAGACGTCGGCGCTGTCGGTGGTCTTCACCGTCCACGGCAGCTCGAGCACGGTGTCCAGCCAGGTCCGGATCCAGCCGGATTCCGGGCTCTGATCGCTGGCACGCTCCAGCCTGCCGACTTCGCGCAGCGCCGCCTCACGCACGGTGTCGGGCAGGTCGGCCTGCTCGACGCGGGTGCGGTAGTCGTCGGCGCCGTCGGGCTCGTCCTCACCGAGTTCCTTGCGGATCGCGTTGAGCTGCTGGCGCAGCAGGAATTCGCGCTGGCTCTTCTCCATGCCCTCGCGCACGTCTTCGCTGATCTTCTCGCTGATCTCGGCCTCGGCGATGTGCGCCTTGGTCCACTCGATCAGCGTGGTCAGCCGCTCGGCCGCGTCGGGGGTCTCGAGCAGTTCACGCTTCTGCTCGGAAGTCAGGTACGGGGCGTAACCCGCGGTGTCGGCGATGGCCGACGGGTCGGTCAGCTGATTGACCGCGTCGATGATCTGCCAGGCCTCGCGGCGTTGCAGCACCGAGACGACCAGCTTCTTGTATTCGGCGGCCAGTTCCTTCGTGCGGCCGTCCGGAGCAGGCGTCTCGACCGGCTCGGCCTCGACCCACAGCGCGGCCCCCGGCCCGGTGACACCGTGCCCGATCTTGGCGCGCCGTTCGGCCTTGAGGACGGCCGCCGGGGCTCCGCCGCGCATCCGGCCGACCTGTTCGATGGTGGCGACCACGCCGTAGGTGGCGTAGCCCTCGTTCAGCCGCGGCGCGAGCAGCACGGCGTCGGTCTTTGCGGCGCGCGCGGCATCGATCGCGGCCTGCGCCGATTCGTCCAGTTCGATGGGCACGACCATGCCCGGCAGCACGATCGGATCGGTCAGGAACAGCACCGGCAGGTTCTGAGGTGTAGTCACGTCTTCGACCTTCCAAAAGTTGAGCGATGCCTACTCAACCCCGGGGTGTGTGGGTTTGTTCCGCCCCGACCGGTCCGTTCGCTGACGGCGAAGTGCCGACCGGTACCGCCCCCGCTTCGCGTTGACACCCCGTCCAAGGCAATGAGAACGTTGGGGCCTTGATATCTCATACCGGCGGTACCGCCGGATCGGCCTAGGGAGTCCCATCGATGTCGTCGCTCGCCGCTGGCGTGTTCATCGACTGGGAGAGCGTGACCGGGCAGCCGAAATTCGTGGTCGACCTGGTCACGTTCCCGATCTTCAGCGCGCTGGCGGGATGGCTGACGAACTGGACCGGCGTGCTGATGCTGTTCTGGCCGATCGTCTTTCGCGGCATCCGCATCCCGGGCCTGCACGTGCTCTATCCGTACTTCCCCCGCCGGGTGCAAGTGCTGCCGACCTTCTCCGGCGACGGCCTGCGCCTCGGATTCCAGGGCTTCATCCCGGCGCGGGCGGAGAAGATGGCCAGCATCTGCGTGGACAAGGCCCTGATGCGGATCGGCAGCCCCAAGGATTTCATCCACGAACTCGATCTCGACGGCATCGCCGACTACATCGCGGTGCTGGCGCGGCAGCAGGTGCGCCCGCTGGTGGACGAGCTGATGTACCGGGAGAACCCGGACCTGTGGCGTACGGTGCCGCGCGCCGCCAAGCAGCTGATCTACCAGCGAGTGGATCGGGAACTGCCCGCACTGTCGCGCCGCGCGTTCGCGTCGCTGGGCGACAACGTCGACCAATTGATCGGCATCAAGGGTTTCGTGATCCGCTACCTGCAGGACAACCCGGCCATTCTGAAGGACTTGACCACCACCATCGCGGCGCCCGAACTGCGCTTCATGGTGCGCATCGGCTTGCTCGGCGCGCCCTTCGGCGTGCTGCTGGCTCTGTACCTGCACGTGCACCAGCAGATTCCGGTGCTGGGCTGGGTCCCCGGCTGGGTGATCGTGCTGCTCGCCTCGGCGGCGATCGGCGTGATCGTGAACGTCATCGCGGTGAAGATGGTGTTCGAGCCGGGTGATCCGCAACCGAGGTACAAGTACCTGTGGAAGCAAGCACTGCTGGCCAAACGGCAGCCGCAAGCGGCGACCGATCTGGCGCACATCCTGGCCTATCAGGTGCTGACGCTGCCGAATCTGTCCAAGGAACTGCTGGAAGGCCCGAACGGGGACAAGACCAGGCAGTTGCTGGAGCGCTTGATCGCCGACGAGATCCATCGTCAGCTCGGGCCGACCACCGCACTCGTGCGGGCGGCGCTGGGGCGTCGCCAGTTCGACAACCTCACGGTGGGCGCGGCGGGCGCCGCGGTCGGCTTGGCGCCGACCCTGGTCGAGGACGAGGAATTCACCCGGGAGCAGGCCAAGACCATCGACGAGTTCGCCGCGCGTAAGCTGCGGCGGCTCACGCCAGGGGAGTTCATGGAGATGTTCTACGCCTCCGTCGAGCAGGACGCCTGGCTGCTGTATCTGCACGGCGCGGTCCTCGGCCTCGTCGTCGGAGCCGCCCACTTGATCCTTTTCGGCTGGTAGCAGGGCCGGAACCGGCAAGATAAAACAAGCATGCTTGCCTTTTTTTGGGCTCGCTGCGATGCTGGACGACGGTGGCGCACGAGGCGGTGGGCCCGGAACCGGCAGGGGCGCAGATGGCTGATCTAGAGGCGTTGCTCGGCGACTTCGCCGACGAATGCGCGGACCTGGAACGACTCGTCGCCCCGCTGGCGCCCGCGGAATGGGCGCGCGCCACACCCGCGCCCGGGTGGACCATCGCACACCAGATCGGGCATCTGGCCTGGACCGATGAGATCGCGGCGATCGCCACCGCGGACGCCGCCCGCTTCCAGCAGTTGCTGACCGAAGCCGGACCTCGCGCGCTCACGTTCGTCGACGAGGCCGCCGAGAAGGCCGCGACCGAACCGCCCGCCGAGTTGCTCGACCGCTGGCGGCGTGGGCGCGCGTCGCTCACCGCCGCACTGCGCGCCGTGCCCGCGGGCGCCAAACTGCCGTGGTTCGGCCCGCCCATGAGCGCCGCGTCGATGATCACCGCCCGCATCATGGAGACCTGGGCGCACGGGCAGGACGTGGCCGATGCCATCGGCGTGCACCGCTCGCCCACGGCGCGGTTGCGCACCGTGGCCCATATCGGCGTGCGCACCAGGAATTTCGCCTACACCGTGCACGGAAAGACTCCGCCCGCAGCGGAATTCCGGGTCGAACTCACCGCGCCGGATCGCACCGTCTGGTCGTGGGGCCCTGAGGACGCCGAACAGCGGGTGACCGGACCCGCACTCGACTTCTGTCTGCTGGTGACACAGCGCCGCCATCCGAACGATCTGGAAATCTTGGCGCACGGCGACGACGCCGCGGAATGGCTCACCATCGCACAGGCTTTCGCGGGGCCGACGGGCGAAGGAAGGACAGCGGGCCAGTTCGCCTGACCCGCCCACACCCGGCCCGGTCCATGCGGAATCGGGAGCGGGCGAGCGCCACACTTGGGTGCGCCGTGTTCATGTCGACGGCCGGACGCCGTTGGCCGGGTGTCTCGAGATGGCAGTCGAGAATGGCGCTCGCCAGCTACCCGAATATTTACCCGCCCGTGCGTTCACGGAAACATCGACGCCATGCACGCCAGGGCGCACCGGCTCGCCCCGGGCCGCGCGCGTTGTGATTCTGCTCTCTTCGATCAGGTATGCCCCTCGACCGCACAGGTAATCTGGTCGGGCGTACAGCTTTCCATGGTGCTGATCGCCTGTGGGGAGCAGCGTCGCAGGGAAAGGAGCGCATCGTGACAGCACACCGACCTGCCCAGGTCGCACGGCATGCCGCCGTCGTGCTCGCCGGTGCGGCCAGCCTCAGCCTGACCGTCGCTGCCGGCGCCTATATCGTCCACCAGATCGCCGATACGCAGCGCCCCGATACTCCGATCGCCGCGCCGGTCACCCCAGCCGCCCCGGACGAGCCCGATCGCGGACGAGGCACGGGCTTCTATCCCGTGCTGACCGGCAACAGCTTCGTCTTGCCCGCAGCGGTTTCCGCTCCGCGTGCCCGCCAGCCGGAAATCGCCGAGCCGCAGGTCGATTCGCCTGCCACACCGCCTGGGCGCACGCCTCTGGGCGGGAAAGTTCGATTCGGTGACGCCTACGTCGGCGCGCAAGTCGCGGAGAGCGCGGCCGACACGGTCTCGATCACCGTGGACACGAACGCCTTGACGGCGCTCACGGGTCTGTTCCGCTCCGGCTCCGTGCCGGAGCAACCGGGCGCCGTGACCACCATGCGCACCGACCTCGATACCCAGCGTGGCGAGGTGCGAGTGGCGTTCTCCGACCCGAGTCTGGGCGAGCACGACCTGCACCTGGATCGGCACCCCGCTCCCGCGCCGAAGGGAACCGACGAACGCGCGTCCACGCACGGCGCAGCGGATTCCACCGTGGTGTGACACACCGTTTACCCTGCTCGCATGAGCGCCTACGACTTCTGCGTCATCGGCGGCGGCATCGTCGGCGTGGCGACCGCGCACCGGATCCTGGTGCGCCATCCCGGTGCGAGCCTGGTGCTGCTGGAGAAGGCAGAGCGTCTGGCAGTCCATCAGACGGGGCACAACAGCGGCGTCATCCACTCCGGCATCTACTATCCACCGGACAGCCTGAAGGCCGAGCTGTGCCGCCGGGGTGCGCGATGGACCAAGGATTTCGCGGCGGCACACGGCATTCCGTACCGGGTCTGCGGCAAATTGCTGGTCGCCACCGACGATGCCGAGTACGGACGCATGCTCGCACTGCATGAACGTTCCGTCGTCAACGGCGTGGCCGTCGAACTGATCGACGCCGCGGAACTCGCGCGGCGAGAACCGCGCGTCACCGGTGTCGGCGCCCTCTTCGTCCCGGATACCGGCATCATCGACTTCACTCGGGTGACCGAGGCGCTGGCCGAGGAAGTCCGCTGCGCCGGTGGCGAATTCGTGCTGGGCGCCGAGGTCGCGACGCTCACCGAGACCTCGAACGCGGTGACCGCCGCCGGCCCGACCGGATCGTGGACAGCTCGCCGCCTGGTGGTCTGCGCGGGGCTGCAAGCCGACCGGATGGCACGAGCCGCCGGGCTGCGCACCGACTTTCGCATCGTTCCCTTCCGTGGTGAGTACTACCAGCTGCCGCAGGAGCGCAACGGCCTGGTCAGCACGTTGATCTATCCGATCCCCGATCCGGAATTGCCTTTCCTAGGCGTGCATCTGAGCCCGACGATCGACGGAGCGCTCACGGTGGGTCCGAACGCGGTGCTCGGTCTCGCGCGGGAGGGCTACCGCAAAGGCAGTCTGGACCTGAGGGACGCGCGAGAAGTGCTCGGGTTCCCGGGTTTCCACCGCGTCGCCAAGGCGAACGTGCGCACCGGCCTGCGAGAGCTGCGCAATTCGCTGTTCAAGCGGGGATACCTGGCACAGTGCCGCCGCTACTGTCCGGAGCTGACGCTCGCCGATCTACTCCCTCGGGAAGCAGGAATTCGCGCGCAAGCGGTATTGCGAGAAGGAACTTTGGTGCACGACTTCATGATCGAGCGCACCGAGCGCTCGGTTCATCTGCTCAACGCCCCTTCACCTGCGGCGACCTCGGCCATGCCGATCGCGGAACACATCGTCGACCAACTCTGAGCGCGCGCCGGAGGAGCCTTTTCCCAAGCAACTACTCGGTCGCAATCTTGCGATTCGTCGCATCGAATCGCGCCGAGCCCTCGAATAAAGAGGAGAGCTGTAGTACTTTTAACGCCAGTCGTGGAACAGGGAGGGCCTATGGGCCACATCAAGTACGCGAGTGACGTCGGAGCGCCCGTCGAGGTCGCTTTCAACTACACGGACAACCATCTATTCGTACCGGATTGGATGTTCGGGATCGCGGACTTCGTACCGACCGGCGACCAGGACCGCGGACTCGGCGCGGTCTTCGCCACCACCAGCCGCCTCGCGCTCTGGCAGCCGACCGCCACCTGCGAGATCACCGAATACCGCCGCAACGCGGTGATCGGGTACGCACTGCGCGGACATTTCTCCGGCACACTGCGGCTGCGCTTCGACCCGCTCGGTTACGGGCGCTCGGTGCTGACCTCCGAGGCGGAGTACAGTCCACCTCGCGGAGTGCTCGGACGCCTGAGCGCCGGCCTGCTCGACGCCGCGGTGAGAACGGCGTTGCGCCGCACGGAGTCGCGGTTACGGAGGGAGATAGAGGAATTCCACGGTACCGATCTTGTCGGTCGGATTGCGTAGGGTGCCAGCCATGATCATCGTGAGCACCGACGGATCCTGCCTCCGCAATCCCGGCGGCGCCATCGGCTGGGCTTGGGTCAATCATCAGGGCTCCTCGGCGAGTGGGGGAGCCGCTTCCGGAACCAACCAGGTCGCGGAGTTGCGCGCGGTGCTGGAGGCGATCGTCGCCCACCCCGGGTCCGAACCCCTGCTCATCGAGAGCGATTCGCTCTACGCCATCAAATGCGCCTCGGAGTGGGTGTCGGGATGGCGGCTCAACGGCTGGCGCACGTCGACCGGTGGGGCGGTGAAGAACGTCGAACTCGTCCGGCAGATCGATCGGGCCATCGCGAGCAGGCCGGGACCGGTCCGGTTCCGTTGGGTGCGCGGACACGTCGGCAACTATTTCAACGAGCAGGCAGACGCACTGGCCGGAGAAGCGGCTCGGCAGGCCGCGGTCACCGCGGCTGTCGCCGAGGCGAACACCGTGGAAATGCTCGCGGTGACTGTGGAGGAAACGCCGACGGCGCCGGAAGCGCCGAAAGACGAGGCCGCGGGGAAGGCGGCCGCGCCGTCGGCGCCACAGGCTCTGACGCTGTTCTGATGCGCCCGCCGAAGCGCCGCGAGCTGCCCGAATGACCTCCGGCGGTGGTGGCTCGGCCCACCGCCGGAGGCGCTCGGCTAGTTGCCCGGCTGCGGTACGGGCTGACCAGACGGTGCGGGCTGCCCCGGGGCGCCCGGCGCGGGAGCACCGCCCGGCGCGGGAGCGCCCGGCAGGCCGGTGCCCGCGCCCTTCAACATCGGCGAATCGAGCTTCTCGACCAGCCACTTGTCGCCCGACTTGTGCAGCTGGGCGATCACCACGACGAACTGCCGCTCGGGGTTGGCCTGGGTGAAGTTGGTCCGGTACTGCGTGAGGGTCACCAACACCTTGGCCGAGGTCTGGTCACCGGACTGGTAGCCGCACTGCACGTCATCGACCCAGGATTTGACCTTGGCCTGCACCATGGCGTCCTTCAACGCCTTGGTCGCGTCGTCGAACTCCTTGAGGAACTCGCCCGACGAGCCCGCCTTCACCGTGGTGAAGTAGTCGTCGAGATTCTTCGAGTAGTCGTAGACCGAGACGTCCTTGCCGAACGCGCACGCGGCGTTGGTCGAGTCGCGGATCGCGTCGAGCTTGTCGCCGCGATCCTTGCCTTGCAAGAAGAACACGACCACCGCGGTGATCGCGGCGACCGCGAGCACGCCGGCCACGAACGCGGCCACCAGCGGAAGCGAGGTGGATTTCCCGGCCTTGTCTGCCTTCTCCGCCTTGGACAGGTCGGGCTTCGCCGCGCCGGCGGCATCCTGCGACTTCTCGGTCACCGCGTCGGTGTCGTGGTCGGAGGCGGGCGTGGTCTCGGCGTCCTTGCCGGTCTCGGCGTCGTCGGTAGACATCGATAAAACCTGCACTTTCCCGGCGCGCGTCGGTGCGCACCGATTGGCTTCAGCGGCCCGCGACAGCGAACCTTACGGGTTCCACCGGCGAGTATGCCCGCCCGGCGGGACGACCGCCGGGCCGGGTACGACTCACCGCACCGGAGGCAGCGTCCGCTCGTTGGGATCCACACCCGGCGGCATGTGCGCGCCGTTGTCGGGCACGTCGGGCCGCGGCGCGTTGGCGGCGCCGCGGATCTGCTGACCCGGCGGCGGGTTCTCACAGTAGTTCCACTTCGGGATCGTGCCGTCCTGCACGACCTCGTTGCGGATCTTGGGAGTGTTGTAGGTGCAGAACGGCCGCGGCCAGATGTCGATCATCGCGTGGAACTCGCCGTCGTGCGCCGGAATGCCGAGCGCTTCGCCACCGAGCGCGAGCGAGGGGAACAGCGCGCGCAGCGCGGGCAGTCGCAGCTGCGCCGCCTTCGTGATCGCCTGGAAGTTGGTCGCCAGGCTGGTGATCGGATCGGCCGTCTTGTCCACCACCGCGCCCAGGCTGGTGAGCTGGCCCGGCGCCGTCTCCAGCACCCGTTGCAGTTCCGCGTTCGCCTTGTTGAACTGCTCGAACAGCACGCCGGAGTTGCTGGTCAGCGTGGCCAGATCGGGCTGCGCCATGGACGTGGTGTTCGCGATCGTGCGCAGGTTGGTGATCAGATTCGTGGTCTGCGGCAGCAGCGAATCCAGGCCCGCCATCGCCAAGCTGATGCCGTTGACCAGCCCGCGCAGCTGATCCGGGCCTCCGCTCAGCGCGATGTCCAGCTCGTTCAGGATGACCTGGAAGTGATCCGGGTCGATCTGCGCGATCAGGGCGCTGGAGTTGTCCAGCACCGACCACACCGGCGTGGGCGTGTGGATCTTGTCCGGATCGAACTTGATCACCGCGCCGTTGGCCAGATAGGGCCCCTGCTCGGCGTTCGGCCGGAAGTCGATGTACTGCTCACCCGCACCGGACAGCGCTTGCACCGCGATCTGGGTGTCCACCGGGATCTTGTACTTCGACTCGATCTGCGCGGTGGCGGCGATGGACTGGCCGCGATCGGTCAGCTGGATCGAGGTCACCTTGCCGATGCGCCAGCCGCGCAACGTCACGTCGTTGCCCGGCTGCAGACCACCGGAACGGTCCAGATTCACCGTGACCGTGTAGTCGGACCGCAGCGGGTTCACCCGCATCACGTTCACCATCAGGTAGGCGGCGCCGACCAGCAGCACGAGCACCAGACCCAGGTTCGACAGGAAGATCTTGCTTCCGAACACTTTGCGCACGGAGGTCATCGCTGGCCTCCCGCCACTCGACCCTGAACGAGTTGGAGCACCTGGATCAGGCTGCCCGCGAAGTCCTGCAAGTCGTTGAGATCCTGGAGCTTGCCGTGCTGCGGATCGGTGAGCGCGCTGATGTCCAGGTTGGTCGCGGTCGCGTACACCGCGAAACTGCTGCCGCGGAAGGTCGCGTCCACCTTCGGCCGAATTACGCGCAGCCGATCCAGCAGGACGCCGAAGCCGTCACCGGTCTTGGCGATCGCGTCCATCAGCTGATGGGTGTTCTGCAGCAGTCCGTTCAGGTTCTCGGTCGAGGTGTTCGCGTAGTCGCCCAGCGCGGCGCTGGTGGTGGACAGCTTGGTGAGCAGATCGCCGAGGGCCCGGTTGTTCTCGGCGATCGCGCCGATCATCTGCGGCAACGTGTCGGCCACCTCGCCGAGCTCCGAGCGCCGCCCCTCGATGGTGTTGGCGAGGGTGCTGAACTCGCCGAGCACGCTGTCCACCCGGGCGGAGTTGGCGTTCAAACTGCCGACCACTCCGGTCATCTCGGTGATCAAATGGGCGAGCTGCTCGCCACGCCCGCCGACGATGGAGTCCAGCTCCGAGCCGAGCTTGGAGAGGCTGGCGATGCCGCCGCCGTTGAACAGCATGGAGACCGAGATGAGCAACTGCTCGACGGTCGCGCCCGCCGAGGTGCTGTCGATGGTGAGCGTGTCGCCGTCGTGCAGCATTGCCGCGCCGGGCTCGGTCTTGGGCTTGGACACCGCGACGAACACGTCACCGAGCGGGGTGGCCTGACGCAGTTCCGCCGTGCTGCCCTTGGGCAACTCGATGTCCTTGCGGATGGTCAGGTCCACGATGGCCTGGAAGTTCTTGGTCTTGATGTCGGTGACCACGCCGACGTCCGAACCGCCGATCTTCACCTTCGCCTGGTCGGGCAGGTTCAGCGCGTTCTCGAAGACCGCGTGGATGGTGTAGGTCTCCCCGCCCTGGCCCGGTTTCGGCAGCGGCAGCTTCTCCACGGTGAGCCCGCAGCCGGAGGTGACCGCCACACCGGCCACCGCGGCGACGGCGACCAGTGCCCTGCGTGCCTTGATCGTCATTCGGTACGTCATTTCGTCAGTCCGAGCAGTGCGGCGGTGAGCCCGTAGTCGGGGCCGAAGTCCTGCATGTTCCCGGTGCGGCAGCCATCGGCCTTCATCTGGATGCGTTCGCAGAACAGGCTGACGATCTCACCCGACAGCGCGGTGCCGATCACCGCGTGCAACCGGACGTACTGGTGCTCGCGGTTGATGATGTTGTCGACGTTCTGCATGACCATCGGCGCCAGGTCGGCGACCTCGGTGAGGCCGCGAGCGTTGTCGCGCAGCTGCTGGGTCACGTTGGTCAGGCCGGTCATCGTGCCCTGCAACTGGTCCTGGTACTGCGTCAGCGTGGTGCTCGTGTTCTGCAGGAAGGCGAGCAACTGGTCGAGTGTGGCCTGCAAGCCGGGAGCCTGTTCGGCGAGCAGGCCGGTCATCTGGGTCACCCGGTTGCTGAAATCGCGCACCGACTGATCGTTGTCGGCCAGCATGGTGGTGAGGTCGTTCAGCTTGATGATGATGCTGGAGATCGCGTCCTTGTTGTCCACACCGACCTTCAGCGCGCTGGACAGCGCGTTGAGGGTGTCGCGGATCTTCTCGCCGTTGCCGTTGAGCATCGGGTACAGCACCCGGCCCGACAACGGGCCGAGGCCCTCCTGCCCCGGCTCCGGCTTCAACGCGGCGGCGAACTGATCAATGGTCTTGATCATCGTGTCCAGCTCGACCGGGGTCTTGGTGCGGGCCTTGGGCAGGTGCGAACCGTCGGACAAGGTCGCACCGCCGGTGTACACGGGGGTGAGTTCGATGTGCCGGTCGGTCACGATGGACGGCGAGATGATCGCGGCCATCGCGTCCTGCGGGATCTTCACGTCCTTGTCGAGGGACATGTGCACCTCGATCAGCGTGCCCTTGGGCACGATCTTGTCGACCTTGCCCACGTCGAGCCCGAGCACCGTGATCGGGTTGCCTTCGTAGATGCCCGCGATGTTGTCGAAGTCGGCGGTGATCCGCAGGGTGTTGCCCAACGCGTCGTTCACCGAACTCGGCAGCAGCGAGCAGCTGCCGACCGTCAGCGCGGCGGCGCTGATCAGGAGCGTCTTCGCGACGGTCCTCAGCGGAAAGCCCGTGCGGAATTTCATCCCTGGCACCCCTCGATAACTTGGGCGAAGCACAACCAGTTGTCCGGGAACAGCCACGGCAGGCCGACATCGCCGTACGGACCGCTGCCACCCCAGGAGTTGGCCAGGTAGCGCAGGGTCGGCGGCATGAGCGACAGCATCCGATCCAGGTTGTCCTTGTTCTTCTGCAGGCCCTCGGCCATGGTGTTCAGCTGCTGGATGGTCGGGCCGAGCTGATCGTTGTTCTCCGCGCCGATCGCCTCCAGCTGCTTGGTCAGCGCCGCGACGTTGTCCAGCAGTTGGCGCAGCAGCGCCTGGCGCTCCATCACCCGGTTGGCGATGGCCTCGCCCTGGGTGATCACCAGCAGGATGCTGTTGCGGTTGTCGGCGAGGATCCTTGTGACCCGATCCAGATCCTTGAGCAGGGCGTCCACTTCGGTCTTGCGGCTGTCGATGACCTTGGCCAGCGCGCCGACGCTGTCCAGCGCCTGGGCGGTGAGCTGGGGCGAGCCGTTCATCTGCTCGTTGATCAGGTTCAGCGAATCGGCCAGCTTCTTGGTGTCGAGCGCCTCGAACTTCGGGGTGCCGACCTGCACCACGTCGGCCAGGTTGTACGGAACCGTGGTGTTGGACACCGGGATCCGCTTGCCCTTCAGACCCGAGCCGTCGCCCGGCTCGAGGTCGACGTACCTGGCGCCGAGCAGCGTAGCCATCTTGATCGAGGCACGCGCGTCGGGGCCGAGTTTCACGTCGTCGCTGACGCTCAACGTGAGCAGCACGTGACTGCCCTCTAGTTCGGCGCCGACCACCCGGCCCGAGGACACCCCGGCGATGTTCACCTTGTCGCCGACCCTGATGCCCGCGGCCTGCACGAACTCGGCCTTGATCGACTGCTCGCCGACGCCGATCAGCTTGTAGACGCTGGACACCAGCAGCAGCACCACGATGAGGGCGCCGCCGATGATGCCCAACCAGAAGTACCGGTTGCTCTCGAACCTGGACCTGAGCTTCGTCATCATGGGCGGCACACCGCCGAGTGCGAGGTGCCACCGATCTGGGAGAACAGGCCGCGGGGGAACAGGACGCCGTAGAGCGACACGTCCAGGCCGCACAGGTAGGCGTTGGCGTAGCCGCCCTCCGAGGTGTGCCTGCCCGCCGCCGACAGGACGTTCGGCAGGTCGATCGCGGCTTGGTCGAGCTTGGCGCCGTTGTCGAGTAGTAGCGTCAGCGCCGCGCTGGTGGAGTTCTGCGCCGTGCGCAGACTCGGCTGGACCCGGTCGAGCATGCCGACCACCGATGTGGTCGCGCTCGCGATCTGCTCGGTCGAGGCGAGCAACGACTGTCCCTGTTCGTACAGCCCGCCGATCAAGGCCCGGGTCTGGGTCACCAGGGTCTCCAATTCATCACCTCGTTTCGCCAACCCGGACATAACGCCCGACAGGTTGGTGATCACATCGGACAGGATCGCGTCCCTGCGCTGGAAGTCGGTGGCCAGCTGGGCGGCCTGGACGATGAACGCGCTCAGCGAGACGCCGTCACCTTGCAATGCCTGGATGAAGGTTTCCGACAGCCGGTTGACCTGTTCGGGCTGCAACACCTGGAACAGCGGCTGGAACCCGTTCAACAGACCCGACACGTCGAACGACGGCTCGGTGCGGTCGATCGGGATGGAACCGTTGTTCTTCAGCGGCGCGGGGTTCGACCCCTTGCCGGGGGCCAGCGCCACGTACCGCTGACCGATCAGATTCTGGTAGCGGACCAGCGCTTTGGTGTCGTTGTAGATCGTCTGGTCGCGCTGCACCACGAAGGTGACCTTGGCGACCGACTTCTTCAGATTCCCGTCGCGGCCGAGCTCGATCTTCTCGACCTTGCCGACCCGAACGCCCGCCATGCGGACGTCGTCGCCCTCGTGCAGGCCGAGCACATCGGAGAACGTGGCGGAGTAGGTGTAGGTGTCGCCGCTGACGATGCGCGCCAGCGTGTTCCACACCACCACCGTCACCAGGATCGACACGATGGCGAAGATGCTGAATCCGATCAGCGGTTTGCGAATGCTCATCGTGCGGCACCGTTGTCGGCCACCTGCATGGTTCCGCCCTTCAGAATCGTGCTCAGCAGCAGGTATTCGGCGGTGGTCGGCGTGCGGCCGAGCAGCGCGGTGATCGCCGAGTCACCCCGGTAGGAGATCGGCGCCGCCGACGGCGTGCCCCCCGGCGCGGCGGCCGGAGCCGCGGGCGCGGGCGCTGGAGCCGCGGCGGGCGGGAGCAGGCCCGGGGGCAGCATGGGGAACAGACCCTCGAGCGGGGTGCCCGCGAACGGAGCGGGAGCGCCGCCGGTCGGGGCGGTCGCGGTGGCGCGGTTCGGATCCGGGGTGGTGACGCCGGGAATCAGCGGCAGACCGGGCATCGGCACCACCGGAGGAAGCCCGGCGGCCGAGGCGAGCGCGCGCGGCTTCAGCTGCTCCGGCAGCTCGCCGACATCGGCGACAGCGGGGGCGGTGTAGCAGCTCGGTCCGACCATCTCGCCGTAGCGCGGGCAGTCGGCCACGGTGTAGGGCCGGTACGGGGTGAGCGTGATGCCCGCGTCCCAGACCTGCTGCTTCTGCGGACCCCAGGTGAACGTTGTGTCCATCCGGCGCATGGTCTCGCTGAGGTTCAGCAGGCTCCTGGTGATCGCGTCGGGGTCCGCGGCGAGGGCGCCGAACATGTCGTTCGTGCCCGCGGTGACCTCGATACCCACGTTCGGGTTACGCGCGAACAGGTCGTTCACCGTGTCGATGGTTCCGCTGGTGCCGGTGATCAGCGAGACCAGCTCGCTGCGCCGGTCGGCAATGGTGCGTGCGGTCTGCACCGAGCTGCCGAGCACGTCGACCAGCTCGGGCGCGGACTGGTTGAGCGCGTGGAACGACGCGGAGAAGTCGCCGAGCAGCACACCGAGATCGGGAATCGACTCGTCGACGGCCAGCAGCCAGCGGTCCAGCCGCTCGACGGTGGAGCCGGGCATCCGGCCGCTGCCGTCGAGAGCCTGCGACAGGGTGCCCAGCACCCGGCCGAACTGCACCGGATCGATCTTGTCGAGGATGTTGCGGACCGTGGTGAGCGTGTCCTGCAGCGCGATGGTGCCCTTGCTGCGGTCTTCCTCGATGACCGAGCCCTCGTGCAGGTACTGGTCGGCCGGACCGTTGAAGACGAGTTCCACGGAGGTGACGGCGAACAGGTTGCTCGGCACCACGCGAGCGGTCACGTTGGACGGGATGTCGCCGGCGAACTCCGGCTTCATCTCGATCCGCACCTGCTGCAGCTCGCCCTTGGCCGCCACGTCGACCGTCTTCACCGCGCCGACGAGCACGCCGCGGAACTTGACGTCGGCCTGCTCGGGCAGACCGTCACCCGTGGTGGTCAGGTTCGCGGTGACGTTGACCTTCTCCTGGAAGTAGCCCTTGTAGCGCAGCATCAGGAAGCCGAGCACCAGCGCGAACACGACCAGACCGCACACGCCTGCGATGAGCAGCTGCCGCATCGTGGGCCCGCGCCCACTGGGATCGATGATCATCTGGTGTCTACCCCGAGATCCGGATGCCGGGGTTGACGCCCCAGATCGCCAATGTCATGAACAGGTTCGCGAAAACGACCGCGATGATGCACATCTTGATCGCGCGGCCCGCGGCCACGCCGACGCCCTCGGGGCCACCGGAGGCGAAGAAGCCGTAGTAGCACTGGATGAACGTGGTGATCGCGACGAACAGGATCGCCTTGATCAGCGAATAGATGACGTCGGTCGGGACGAGGAACTGGTAGAAGTAGTGCTGGTAGGTGCCGGTGGCGGTGCCGCCGATCAGCTGCACCGTCAGCGAGCAGGAGACGTAGGCCATCGTGAGGCCGAGGCAATAGAGCGGGATGATGGCCACCATCGACGCGAACATCCTGGTGCTGATCAGATACGGCAGCGGCCGGATGGCGATGGACTCCAGCGCGTCGATCTCCTCGGAGATGCGCATGGCGCCGAGCTGCGCGGTGAACCGGCAGCCCGCCTGAGCGGCGAAGGCCAGCGTGGCGAGCAGCGGGCCGAGTTCGCGAGTCGTCGCGAACGCCGAGATCGCACCCGTGATCGGACTCAGGCCGAGCAGGTTCAGCGAGTTGTAACCCTGGATGCCGACGGTCATGCCGCCGAACGCACTCAGAATGACGACGACGCCGATGGTGCCGCCGCCGACGACGAGGTTGCCGTTGCCCCAGGTGACATCCGAAAGCAGGCGCCACACTTCCTTGGGGTAGTGCCGCAGCGCCAGCGGGATCGAGCCGATCGAACGCAACAGGAAGAACACCTGGTGGCCGAGCCTGGCGAGCAGATCGACCGGAGCCTGCGCGGATTTCCGGAACGCCTGGAGAGGCCGCAGCAGCGGCGGTACATAGGTTGATGACACCGGCTCAGACCACCTGTGACGGGAATAGTGCGTTGTAAACCTGGGTGATGATGAGGTTCACCCCGAACAGCATGATGGCGGAGCTCACCACGGCGGAATTCACCGAGTTCGCGACACCGCCGGGACCGCCCCGGGTGTTCAATCCGGTGTCGCAGGCGATGATTGCCGCCAGCAGACCGAAAATCAGCGATTTCGCCAGAGCGACAAGCAGATCGGTGGTAACCGCGAACGAAGAGAAGGTGCCGACGTAGGAACCCGGCGTACCGTTCTGCGCGAAGATATTGAAGATGTAGCCGGTCAAGAAGCCGACGAAGACGACGAAGCCGCACAGCAGCACGCTCACCAGCATCGCCGCGCCCAGACGCGGAGCGACCAGCCTGCGCATCGGATCGACGCCCATCACCTTCATGGCGTCGATCTCCTCGCGGATGGTGCGCGAGCCGAGATCGGCGCAGACCGCGGAGCCGACGGCGCCCGCGATCATCAGCGAGGTGACCAGCGGAGCGCCCTGCTGGATGATGCCGAGGCCGTTGGCCGCGCCGATGAACGAGGTGGCGCCGACCTGCCCGGCGACCGAGCCGACCTGAATCGAGACGATGACGCCGATCGGGATGGCGACCAGCAGCGTGGGCGCCGCGGAGACGCTGGCCATGAACGCGCACTGCCGGACGAACTCAGCGAAAGGGAAGCGCCTGCGGAAAATCGAGACGAACAGTTCGGCGACAGCGGCGAAGCCCATCGTGATCTGTCTGCCGAAGGTCTCCAGCGAACGCTTGGGATGATCTTGCCAGTAAGACCTCGTCCAATCGACCGCACCACTGAACCGTGACCCTGATGGTGGACTCTCGGTCGACTGCACTGGCTAATCCTCCTCGACGCCGGTTGGTAGCCCCGGCGACTCGTTTGCTTGACGCACCTTACTACGGAGTAGTGCAGAACACACCATCCACTTGTGATCGCAGTCATAGATGTTCCTCACCGTTGCCGGAAAGCAATGGTTAGGGCGCGGAACATTGGGAACCACACCAAAGTTGACCAGCCGAGCTCTGGCACAAGCTACAGCCGAGCTGCGGGAATGCCCGATCGCTTCCGGTCATTCGGCGAATTACTTTGGATAATTCTCATCGAAAATCGGATTTGTTTCCGGAGACCAACGCGACGCCTCCTTACTATCATCGAGGCACGAACGGCCACGCGATTTTCACAATTGCGATAGCGAATCGCTATTGGGCTCGTAAGATACATTTGATCACAGTTGTATGAAATAGGATTGAAGCCCCGAGCAGTGGGGACAACCCCGTAGTGGTGACGCGCCCGAGACCGATTACTGACACGATGGGTGCGACAGATTGATATCGTGCGGGCTTCCGACGTCTGGAGGGACATGTTCAGCAAACTCGCCAAGGTGGCCAACGCCGCCTTCGCCGTCGCCCTGGGCGCGGCGCTGCTCGGCACGGGCGCAGGGGCCGCTAACGCCGACCCGGGCCCGCCGGTGTTGGGCGGTGGATCCGGCATCATCATCGACAACCAGTTCGAGTGCACGGTCACGACGGTCGGCCACGACAACGCGGGCCGTCTGGTCGGCCTGACCGCAGGTCACTGCGGCGACCCTGGCGCACAGGTCTACGCCGAATCCGATCGGGGCTCTGGCGTGATCGGCCGGTTCGCCTACTCCAACCACGATCTCGACTACGCCGTCATCCAGTTCGATCCGGGCAAGATCACCCCGGTGAACCGGGTCGGCAACGTCACTATCACCGGAGTCGGTGCGCCTGCCAGCTTCCCGCAGATCGTCTGCAAGGAAGGGCGCACGACCGGCAACACCTGTGGTCTCGCCTGGGGTGACGTCTTCCGGACGAACGTCGAGACCTGGAGCCAGATGTGCGTGGTCGAAGGCGACTCCGGTGCGCCGGTCGTCGTCGGTACGACGCTGGTCGGCATGGTGAACGCTTACCTGGCCATCGCCTGCTTCGGTCCTGAGGTCGGGACCAACATGAGCGCGATCATGGCCGACATCAACGGACGCGGCGGTGTCGGGGCGGGTTACATCCCGATCTGATCGCCGGCGAATCCCGACGAGCGGCCCGAACGCGAGCGACGCGTTCGGGCCGCTCATTTTTCGCTGGGCGCCACCGCCGGACCCGCGACCGCGCACTGCGGCATGCAGTCGACGCTGTCCAGCGTGGGTGCGTGCCGCTCGGGACGCAGCAATACGGCGGCGAGCACCGCGCCGGTCACCAACAGCCCGGCGCTCAGCCACATCGCGGTGGCGAAGCCCTGGTCGAAGGCGGCCGGATCACCCAGCGCGCCCGAAATGCCCGCGAGTCCGGGCAGCGCCGCCACCGCGAGCAGTTGCGCGGTGCGCGCCACGGCGTTGTTCACGCCCGAGGCGATGCCCGCCTCGCTCGCGGGCACCGCGCCGAGCACCGCACCGGTGAGCGGCGCGACCAGCGCGGCGAGCCCCAGCCCGAAGACGAGAACACCGGGCAGTACATCGGTGAGATAGGTGGTGTCGGGCCCGATGCGCTGCAACAGCACCAGGCCCGCCGCCGCCAGCAGCGGTCCCGTGGTCATCGGGATGCGCGGTCCGTGCCGCTGCGCCCAGCGCCCGGCGGGAGCCGACAGCGCCAGCATGATCAACGTGATCGGCACGGTCGCGACGCCGGACATCAGCGGCGAGTACCCCGCCACCAGTTGCAGTTCCAGCACCAACAGGAAGAACACGCCACCGAGGGCGGCGTAGACCGCGAGCGTCACAAGGTTCGCCGCGGTGAACACCCGCGAGCGGAACAGCGAGGGCGGCACCAGCGGGTGGTCGCTACGCAGTTCGATCACGACGAACGCCAGCAGCAGCGCGACGCCTGCCACGACGAGGACGGGCATCTTGTCGATCAGTCCGAGGGTCAGCGCACCGAGCGCCAGCGCCACCACCAATGCGCCGGGCACGTCGAGTTCGGGGGCGGCGTCGGGATCGTGGCTCTCTGGCACATGCCGCAACGCGACCAGCACGACCACGAGGGTCAGCGGAACGTTGAGGAAGAAGATGGAGCGCCAGCCCGCGATGTCGATGAGCCAGCCGCCGAGGAACGGGCCGAGCGCGCCCGCCACACCGCCGAAGCCGGACCACAGGCCGATCGCCGCGCCTTGATCTCGGCGATCGATGGACGAGGAGATCAGAGCCAGGCTGCCCGGTGTGAGCATCGCGCCCGCGACGCCCTGCAGGATCCGGGCCGCGACCAGCAACTCGATGGTCGTCGCGACGCCGCACAGCACCGAGGCGACCGCGAAAGCCACGGTGCCCCAGACGAACACCCGGCGACGGCCGAGCTTGTCGCCGAGCGACCCGCCGAGCAGGATGAACGACGCGAGGGTCAGGGTGTAGCCGTTCAACGTCCATTGCAGCCCGGCGACGTCCGTGTCCAGCGATTCCCCGATCCGCGGCAGCGCGATGTTGACGACCGTCGCGTCGAGCGAGGCGACCGACGATCCGAGGATGGTGGCCAGCAGGATCCAACGACCGGTGCCCGACCGCAGCCGCGGTAGCTCGGTGGTGCTCACCTACCCCAACCTAGTGGCAGGCAGGCGTTGGGAAGTCCGGGTCAGAGTTCCTGGACGCAGATGACGAAACGACGCTTGTCGTAGACGTATCCGGTGCCGCTGCCGCAGACGTTCACGTCATCGGCGCTGTCCACGCGCTTGACCACCTTCACGCCCTTCACCGGGGAGGAACCGGTGCAGTCGATGCGCTTGGGGTCGTCACCGCCGACGTCCATGCAGCCGCCGACCACCCAGTCGATGTCCAGGCACAGCGCGCCCTGCTCGATGCCGTTGACGGTCTCGGCGTAGTAGTTGTCGGCGTCGCTGCTGCACTGCGAGCTCTTCGCCGCCTTCGCAATCACCTTGTAGTTCGACTCGCGGCTGCCGCACGACGCCTTCTCGATGGTGGCGTTGGTGGTGGTGCCGCCGAGCTTCACGCAGTCGCCGATGCTCGCGTCGAAATCGGTGTTTCCGCTCGGCTTGCTCGGCGTCGGCTTGCTGGTGCTCGGCGTCGGCCTGCCCGAGGACGGCTTCGGCGTGTTGGTCACCGACACCGCGTCGATCGTCCCGTCCACGGCAGGCTGGGCGGTACCGCTGATCGTGGAAGTGCAGCCGACCAGCGACAATCCGGCCGCGACGGCCAATCCGGCGAAAGCGAGACGACCCCAGGTCAGTTGACGAGACACGTACAGTCCTCCCGAGCTGTAACGCCGGCGAACTCACGCCCCCGTGATCCGAAGTTGCCATGCTGCGCTTGAAATACCACGCCATGAATACACCATCGACCGAGCGCACGTCGAGCCGGAGCCGGAAACGAACCGCCGCCAAGAGCTCTGGGTATGGTGGGTTTTCTGGTGCGAGAGGAGTCCCCGGTGAAGCTGATCAGCGCAATCGCGTGTTCCACCGCCGCGATCGGAGGCTCCCTCTTCGTTCCGGGTATGGCTGCCGCCACCGATGTGCACTGCCGATCCGAGCACGGAACCGATGTCACCCTCATCGATGGGGAGACGGCCTGCCGCGCGGCGACCGATAGCTACGGCCAGGCCCGTGCCACCGGGATCGACGGTGTGGGCTACGCCAACGCGACCTCGGGCGCGACGGCCATCGGGATCGGCGCTGCGGGAGGCGTCGGTGCGAGCGAGGGCGCGGGCGGGGTCCCCGTCGCGCTCGGTCTCGGCCCGGACGCCGTCGCCATGACCTCGACCACGGAACCGGGCATGCGGACGTTCGCGATCTCGATCGCGTTGGAAGGGTCGCGAGCGGGGGTGGAGACCGCCGAACAAACGGTCGTCTGTCTGGGCGCGGCGGCCTTCGCGTGGAATGCCGACAGCGGCGACGCGTGCCTCGCCACGCCTTTTGGGCTCTGGCGCACCCATGGAACGGGTTACCCTGGTTGACCAGCCCAGCTAACGGCGGTCAGGAGGTGACCCCATGGTTTCGGCAATGGCGGCGGACGACTTCGAACCCGCCGATTCGGCCAGCGGAAAGCTGGCGGCACCGCATGAAATGCTGGTCGATCCGCGTTTCATCCGGCTGGCAGATCAGTTCTTCGGCCTGTTCGCTCAGCCTGCGCGCGGTGGCGGGGCGCTCGCGGTCTACCTCGACGGCAAGCCGGTGGTCGATATCTGGGCAGGCTGGGCGGACAAGGAGCGGCGCTGGAACGGCGATACCGTCGCGCTGACCTTCTCCACGGGTAAGGGCGTGGCCTCGACGGTCGTCCACCGCCTGGCCGAACGGGGTCTGATCGACTACGACATTCCGATGGCCGAGTACTGGCCGGAGTTCGCCGCGCACGGTAAAGACGACATCACCGTCCGTGACGTGCTCTGCCACCGCGCCGGCTTGCACCGGGTGCGCGGCCTGGTTCCCGGCCGCGAAGGCATCCTGCACTACGACGCCGTGGTCCGCGCCCTGGCCGAGAGTCCGGCGGACCCCCGGCGCATCCGTACCTCTGGCTATCACGCGATCACCTTCGGCTGGCTGGTCGCCGAACTCGTGCAACGGGCGACGGGCACACCGTTCACCGAGGTGTTGCGCACCGAGATCGCCGAGCCGCTCGGCATGGACGAGTACTGGTTCCGCGTCCCGGAATCCGAACGGCACCGGATCGCCAAGATCTACCGCCACCTCGGACCGCCGGGAATCCGCTGGAACACCGCCTCCTCCGTACTGTCCTGGGTGCGGCCGGTGCGCGGCCTGGCCGAGGCGGGCATGCCGGAAAGCTTCGACGAACTGGTCCACGACCCCCGGGTGCACGACGCGGTGATGCCGGGCTGGAATGGCGTGTTCTCCGCGCGCGCACTGGCGCGTATGTACGGCGCGTTGGCCAACGGCGGCGTGGTCTACGCAGCCAATGCGGACCGGAAGCCGCCCGGGGTCGGCGCCGAGCAGACCGTGCGGTTCCTGGATCCGCGGACGATCGAGACGATCGGGCAGGTGCAGCCCACCCAGAGCCGGGACTACGTACTCGGTGTGCCGATTCATTTCACACTCGGTTACCACCGCCCGGTACTGATGTCCAAGCAGCAGCCGAGGCACGCGTTCGGCCATTACGGCGTCGGCGGGTCCGGCGCGTACGCCGATCCGGATCTCCGCATGTCGATCGCGTTCGTCACCAACGGGCTCGGCAGCATGGTGACCGCGCTCGGCGACGCCAGGCTGGCGCGGCTGGCGGCGACGGCGCAGGGCACGGTGCGCAAGCACAAGCAGGCCGCGGGCTAGCTTCGAACCGCTCCGGTCGCGGCCTCGTGTTTCTCGGTATGGACGTGAGCACACCACGAACCGAGGCGGGTGCCTGCCGGGCGGGACCGCGTGCGCCGCGCGCGACCGTGCTGCACGCCCTGGCCGCGGGCAGCGATTTCGATCGGTACTTCCGCTGGCGCAGGGCGCGGGAAGGCGACCCGTTCTACGTTCGATTTCCCGGCTTCGGCGCGGTGCTGTTCACCGGGACGGCCGCCGGCGCCCGCGAGTTGTTCCGCTCGCCGGTGATGTTCTCCGAGCCGCCGCGTCCGAATCCGATCGAACCGATGGTCGGCGCCGCGTCGCTGATCCTGGCTTCGGGCGAGCGCCATCGCCGCGACCGCGCCCTGCTCACCCCCGCCTTTCACAGTGCCCGGATACGGGAGTACGGCGCGTTGATCCAGGAAGCCACCGTACGGGAGCTGGCCGGAGAGAGCGGTCAGAAGTGGGCGGCGGGTACGCGTATCGATGCGCGGGCGGCGGCGCGAGCCCTCACGCTCCGGGTGATCACGACGGTGGTGTTCGGTGCACGCGACCCGCGGCGGCAAGCGGAGTACACCACCGCGGTGGCGGACTTCATCACCGCGTTCTCCGGGCCGTTGCTGCTGTTGCCCACGCTGCGCCGCGGACTGCACGGGCACGGGCCGTGGGACCGGTTCCGCGCCGCACGGGAGCGACTGGATCGGTTGATCCGAGCCGACATCGCACACCGGCGTCAGCATCCCGCCACACCATCCGCCGACGTACTCGACATGTTGCTGTCCGCTTATCCCGACGACGCCGACGACGAGTTGTGCGAGCAGATACGGACCATGCTGGTTGCCGGGCACGAGACCACCGCGACCTCCCTGGTCTGGGCACTGTTCCGGCTGCACCGCGCACCCGAGGCACTGGCCCGCCTGCGGCGCGAGCTCGACGACGCCGGTCGGGAGGCCGGTCCGGCGGAGCTGGCCGCACTGCCCTACCTCGATGCCGTCTGCCAGGAGACCCTGCGGCTGCACCCGCCGGTACCGATCGTCCTGCGCCGGCTGACCGAACCGTTCGCGCTGCGCGGCGTCACGCTCGCACCGGGCGAGACGATGGGGATAGCGGTGCCATTGCTGCACTCCGATCCCGAGGTGTGGACCGACCCGGGGCGCTTCGACCCGTCCCGCTTCGTCGACCGCCGCTACCGGCCGTTCGAGTTCGCGCCGTTCGGCGGCGGCCATCGGCGCTGCATCGGCGCGACCCTCGCGGACTACGAGTTGCGGATCGCGCTGGCCACCATCCTGGCGCGGGTAAGCCTGTGGCTCGCCCCGCGGTATGCGCGCGGAAGCGTCCCGCTCTCGGTGCCGCACAATATCGCGACCGGTCCGCGTCGCCCGATTTTGTTCGACGTGGTCAGTGAGCTTCGTCACTAATAAGTTTGCTGTGAACCGTCTTTCGCGAATCGAGCGACCGCGCTCCGAGGTTGTCCGATCCGTCGTGACCGGCACATTTGCCCGCTTCGATACCCAATCAGAGCGTTTGTGACCTATGCCACAACAAGCACTGGTGCTGCATCAATCTGAAACGCGGGTGGATACGACGCGCGTCCGGACGGTAGGAATGGACGACGGGTCGGGCCGTCGATACCAGTGGGGCGCTCTTCTGGCTCCGCGCTGAAATGAAGAAATCTCGCTACGCGCGCGTTCGCGTGCGCGCGAGAGATGGAATGGACGAGAAACCTA
This sequence comes from Nocardia sp. NPDC051929, assembly GCF_044548645.1. Taxonomy (NCBI): domain Bacteria; kingdom Bacillati; phylum Actinomycetota; class Actinomycetes; order Mycobacteriales; family Nocardiaceae; genus Nocardia; species Nocardia sp. NPDC051929. The sequence goes on from NZ_JBIUCG010000028.1 coordinate 27,762, forward strand.
TGCATGCCGCTTTGCACACCGGGTCGTCGCCTGCTCCCCGCAAGGGAGCGCGGCTAGCCCGCCGGATGCGCGAGGGCGTCCTGCTGTCGGCCGCGATCGCGGCAGCCGGTGTTCTGCTCGTCGCGCCCGCTCAGGCCGAACCGCTTCCTCCGGGGATCGGCACCGGCTCGGCCGCCGCCGCCACCGAGCCCGAGCCGCAGGCGAACTTCGCTCCGCCCTCGATCAACATCGCCGACGGCGAGGTCGTCGGCGTCGCGCAGCCGATCATCATCACCTTCAAGGAACCGGTGGCCGATCACGCCGCCGCCGAGAAGGCCATCAAGATCACCGCCTCGAAGTCAGCGCCGGGACACTTCTACTGGCGCGGCGACAAGCAGGTGCGCTGGCGGCCGGACGAGTTCTGGCCGGACAACACCGACGTGCAGGTGCAGGCGGGCGGCACCACCAGCTCGTTCCGCATCGGCGACGCCTTCGTGACCACCGCCGACGACGAGACGCACACCATCACCATCACCCGCAACGGCGAGGTGGTGAAGGAGATGCCCACCTCGATGGGCAAGCCCAAGCACGAGACGCCGAACGGCACCTACATCGTCGGCGAGCAGCTGCGCAAGATGACCATGGACTCGTCGACCTACGGCGTTCCGGTCACCGACCCCGAGGGCTACAAGCTCGAGGTCGAGTACGCGACCCGCATCTCCAACAGCGGCATCTTCGTGCACGCCGCGCCGTGGTCGGTCGCCCAGCAGGGCGTCTCCAACGCCAGCCACGGCTGCCTGAACGTCAGCACCGAGGACGCCAAGTGGTTCTTCGAGAACGCGCGCCGCGGCGACCCGGTGATCGTGCAGAACACCCAGGGCGGCACGCTCAGCGCAAGTGACGGCCTGGGGGACTGGAACTAAGTTGCGGTAACCCCGCAGCGGCGCGAAGCCGAACATTACGATCAATTGCTCGAAGTAGCCGATCGTAGTGTTCGGCTTTTGCTCTACTTGGCCCGTGCGCGAGAAGTTCAGCGCGACGGCGGGCGATCGTAACCGGCTGTTTGCTCCGGTCCGTAGAGTCACCGCCGTGCGTACCAGGCCGGAGCGAGTACTGCCGCAGCCGCCGGGACGCGGTCTGCGCCACCGTCCTTGGCGGGACTACGCCCTATTCCTGGTCTTGGTGCTGCCGAATCTCGCGCTCCTGGCGCTGTTCGTCTACCGGCCGCTGATCGACAACATCCGGCTGTCGCTGTTCGATTGGAACATCTCCGATCCGATCGCCACATTCGTCGGTTTCGACAACTACCGCGAATGGTGGAGCAGGCCGGATTCCTGGGACATCGTCACCAACACCGTCGTGTTCACCCTCGCGGCGGTGGCGGGCAGCATGGTGCTCGGACTGGCGCTGGCGCTGCTGCTGGATCGGAAGCTGTTCGGCCGCAACGTGGTCCGCTCGGCGATCTTCGCGCCGTTCGTCATCTCCGGCGCCGCCATCGGCGTAGCTTTCCAGTTCATCTTCGATCCGAGCTTCGGCCTGATCCAGGACGCACTGCATCGGCTCGGCATGCACGACGTGCCGGACTTCTACCAGAATCCGCGGTGGGCGCTGTTCATGGTGACGGTGACCTACATCTGGAAGAACCTCGGCTATACCTTCGTCATCTATCTGGCGGCGCTGCAAGGCATCCGGACCGATCTGATGGAAGCCGCGCAGATCGACGGCGCGAGCTCCTGGACGACGTTCACCAAGGTCTTGCTGCCGCAGTTGCGGCCGACCACCTTCTTCCTGTCCATCACGGTGCTGCTGAATTCGTTGCAGGTCTTCGACATCATCAACGTGATGACCCGCGGCGGCCCGCTCGGCACCGGCACGACGACCATGGTCTACCAGGTCTACCAGGAGTCCTTTCGCAATTTCCGGGCCGGCTACGGCGCGACCGTGGCCACCGTCATGTTCCTGGTGCTGCTCGTGGTGACGCTGGTTCAGGTGCGGGTCATGGATCGGGGACAGCAGTGAAAGACGTGGGCGTGCAGACGCTTTCCTATCGGCGCAGGCAGCGGGCGGTGACTCTACTCGGCTACGCGGCGATGGCATGCGTGCTGATCATCGTCGGCGTCCCGCTGTTCTGGATCTTCATCACCTCGTTCAAGGCGAGGCCCGACATCTACGTGCAGCCCGCCGTGTACTGGCCGCACAGCTGGCACCCGGAGAACTACCGGGAGGCCACCACGACGCTGCCGTTCTGGACCTTCCTGCGCAATTCGCTGATCATCACCGGCGTCGTCTCCGCGGTGAAGTTCGTGCTCGGCGTATTCAGCGCGTACGGCTTGGTGTTCCTGCGTTTTCCGGGCAAGACGGTGGTATTCCTGGTGATCATCGCGGCGCTGATGGTGCCCAACCAGATCACGGTGATCTCCAACTACGCGCTGATCGCTCAGCTCGGCTGGCGGAACACTTTCCAGGGCATCATCGTTCCGCTCTGCGGCGTCGCCTTCGGCACCTTCCTCATGCGCAATCACTTCCTCTCGCTGCCCTCGGAAGTGATCGAGGCGGCGCGGATGGACGGCGCGAACTGGTGGCGGTTGCTCACCAGGGTGGTGCTGCCGATGTCCGGGCCGACCATGGTCGCCTTCGCGGTCGTGACGCTGGTCAACGAATGGAATGAATACCTCTGGCCCTTCCTGATGGCCGACGACACGACGGTCGCCACCTTGCCGGTCGGCCTGACCTTGTTGCAGAACACCGAGAACCCGAGCGTCACCAATTGGGGACCGGTCATGGCGGGAACTCTGCTGACCATGCTGCCGATCCTCGTGGTCTTCCTGGTGCTGCAACGCCACATGATCAAAGGCCTCACCTCCGGTGCGGTCAAGGGTTAACCGATCAAGGAGAAACCACGTGTCCACTGCACAGTTCCCGGCGCTGACCCGGCGCGGATTCCTCGGACTGACCGGCGCGCTCACGGCGGGAGCGGCGCTGACCGCGTGCGCGGGCACCGGAGGCGGCGGCAAACAGTCCGGCGACGCCAAGACGCTCACCTTCTGGTCCAACCACCCGGGCACTTCGAAGGAGCTCGAGACCGAACTCATCCGTCGCTTCCACGAGAAGTACCCCGACCTGACGGTGAACCTGGTCGACGCGGGCAAGAACTACGAAGAGGTGTCGCAGAAGTTCAACGCGGCGCTGTCGGGCGGGGATCTGCCGGACATCGTGGTGCTCTCCGACGTCTGGTGGTTCAACTACGCGCTGAACGGCACCATCGAACCGCTCGACGGCCACTTCGCCGACGCGGGCGTGCGGCTGGACGACTACGTCGACTCCCTGGTCGCCGACTACCAGTTCAACGGCAAGCACTACGCACTGCCCTACGCCCGCTCGACCCCGCTGTTCTACTACAACAAGGACGTATGGAACCGGGCCGGCCTGCCCGACCGCGGCCCGCAGAGCTGGCAGGAGTTCGACGAGTGGGGCCCGAAGCTGCAGGAGGTCGTCGGCGAGGGCAAGCTCGCGCACGGCTGGGGTGACGCCAAGAACTATCTCGCCTGGACCTTCCAGGGCCCGAACTGGACCTTCGGCGGCGCGTACTCGGACAAGTGGACGCTGAAGTTCAACGACCCCGGCACCATCGCGGCGGGCACGTTCCTGCGCAACATGATCAACGCCAAGAGGTACGCGGGCATCAAGCCGCAGATCGCGGTGGACTTCGGCACCGGCGTGATCGCCTCCACCATCGCCTCGACCGGCGACCTGCGCGGCATCCAGAAGAACGCCGAGGGCAAGCTGACTTTCGGCACCGCCTTCCTCCCGCATCCGAACGGACCCGGCGTCACCACCGGCGGTGCGGGCCTGGCGATTCCGGCGCGCATCTCCGACGAGCGAAAGGTGAACGCGCTGAAGTTCATCGAGTTCGTCACCAACGCGCAGAACACCGCGTACTTCTCGCAGGGCACGGGCTACATGCCGGTGCGCAAGTCGGCCGTGAACGACCAGAGCGAGCAGGACTTCCTCGCGAAGAACCCCAACTCGAAAGTCGCGATCGATCAGCTGCCCTTGACCAAGTCGCAGGACTACGCCCGGGTGTTCGTACCGGGCGGCGACCAGATCATCGGCACCGGCTTGGAGCAGATCGGTCTGCAGAACGCCGACGTGGCCGCCACGTTCGCGAACGTCACCAGTCAGCTGCAAGCGATCATCGATCGGCAGATCACGCCGAAGCTGCCGAAGTAGCGCTCGTCCCGAGGAGACCGACAAGCATGGCCACCGTGCAGTTCGAAGGCGTCACGCACCGGTATCCCGGCGCGCAGACGCCTGCCGTCGACCAGCTCGAACTCGACATCGCCGACGGTGAGTTCGTCGTGCTCGTCGGTCCGTCGGGATGCGGCAAGTCGACCAGTCTGCGCATGCTCGCGGGCCTGGAATCCGTTGCCCAAGGGCGCATCCTGATCGGCGGCAAGGACGTCACCGGATTGCCGCCGCGGGCACGGGACGTGGCGATGGTGTTCCAGAGCTACGCGCTGTATCCCAATATGACCGTTGCGCAGAACATGGGCTTCGCCCTGCGCAACGCGGGCGTGAACAAGGCCGACACGCTGGTGCGCGTCCGCGAGGCGGCGAAGATGCTCGAGCTCGAGCACCTGCTCGACCGCAAGCCCGCCCGGCTGTCCGGCGGGCAGCGGCAGCGCGTCGCCATGGGGCGGGCCATCGTTCGGCGTCCCCAGGTCTTCTGCATGGACGAGCCTCTGTCGAACCTGGACGCGAAACTGCGGGTGAGCACGCGCTCGCAGATCGCGGCCTTGCAGAAACGCCTCGGCACCACCACGGTGTACGTCACCCACGACCAAGTAGAGGCGATGACCATGGGTGATCGGGTGGCGGTGCTGCGCGAAGGCAAGTTGCAGCAGATCGCCGCGCCGCGCGTGCTCTACGACGATCCGGTGAATACCTTCGTGGCGGGATTCATCGGCTCACCGGGCATGAACCTGCTGGAAGCGCCGGTGCGCGACGGCGCGGCGGTGCTCGGCGACCTACGAATACCGCTGCCGCCCGCCGCGAGATCTCGCGCCCGGGTGGTAGTCGGGGTACGGCCCGAGTCCTGGGAGGTCACCGCGGAGCCCGCCGACGGCCTGGCGGTGGACGCCGAACTGCTGGAAGAACTCGGCGCGGAGTCGTTCGTCTACAGCCACGGCATCGCCGAGGACTGGAACAGCCGCTCCGGGAAGGTCGTCGCGCGCGTCGACCGCCGCTTCCAGGTGCGGCTCGGTGACCGGTTGTATCTTCGGCCCAGACCGGAGGACGTCTTCTTCTTCGACGCGGGGACGGAGGACCGCCTGCGCTGACCACTCGCGCGGCCGAGACGGTCCAGTCGGACCGCCTCGGCTCGAGGAACTACCAGATTTTCACGCGCTCAGAGGGTTCCAGGTACAGCGCGTCGCCGGGTTTGACATCGAACGCCTCATGGAAGCTGTCGATATTGCGCACCACCGCATTGCAGCGGAACTCCGCCGGCGAGTGCGGGTCGGTGGCGAGGCGGCGGATCGCCTCCTCCATCCGTGCTTTCGTGCGCCACACCTGCGCCCACCCGTAGAACACCCGTTGCAGGCCGGTGAGCCCGTCGATCTCCGGCGCCGCGGCATCGCCCAGCGAGATCTTGTACGCCTGCAGCGCGATGGACAGACCGCCGAGGTCGCCGATGTTCTCGCCGATGGTGAACTGCCCGTTCACCGTGTGCTCGTCCGGCAGGTCCTTGGGGGAGAGCACGTCGTACTGCTCGATCAGCGCTCGCGTCCGCTCACCGAATTCGGCCCGGTCCTCGTCGGTCCACCAATCCACCATGTTGCCGTCGCCGTCGTACTTCGCGCCTTGGTCGTCGAAGCCGTGCCCGATCTCGTGACCGATCACCGCGCCGATGCCGCCGTAGTTGGCCGCGTCGTCGGCATTCATGTCGAAGAACGGCGGCTGGAGGATGGCGGCCGGGAAGACGATCTCGTTCATGCCCGGGTTGTAGTAGGCGTTCACCGTCTGCGGGGTCATGAACCATTCGTCGCGGTCGACCGGACCGCCGAGCTTGTTCAGATCCCGATCGTGTTCGGCCGCGTAGCCCCTGCGGTAGTTGCCGACCAGATCGGCCGGATCGATCACCACGCCCGAGTAGTCCCGCCACTTGTCCGGATAGCCGATCTTCGGGGTGAACTTCTCCAGCTTCGCCAGCGCGGCGATCCGGGTGCCCTGGCCCATCCACTCCAGCTCGGCGATATTGCGGCGGTAGGCCTCCTGCAGATTGGCCACCAGCTCGACCATGCGGGCCTTGGCCTGCGGCGGGAAATGTTCGGCCACATAGATCTTGCCGACCGCCTCGCCGAGCAGGTCTTGCACCAGCCCGACGCCGCGCTTCCAGCGCTCCCGGTTCTCCTCCGCGCCGGTGAGCGTGCGGCCGTAGAAGTCGAAGTTCTCCTCGACCACCGCGTCGGTCAAATACGGCGCCCGCGCGCGGAGCACCCGCCAAGCCGCCCACGCCTGCCAGTCGGCGAGCGGCTCGTCGGCCCACAGCCGCGCGAACGCGCGCAGGTAGTCCGGCTGGCGGACCACCACCTCGGCGAACAGCTCGGCTCCTGCCGTGTCGACGCCCTCGGCCAGCGCGGCCGTCCACGCGGACCAGTCGAACTCGGGGTTGTCCGCGGCCAGCGCGTCGAAGGTGGTCAGGTTGTACCTGAGTTCGGCGTCCCTGCGGCGCACCACATCCCAGTGCCCGGCCGCCAGTTTCCGCTCCAGCTCGAAGACCCGTGCGCCGACGGTGTCGAGTTCTTCCGGGAGCAGTCCGGCGACCTGCGGGTCGGCGGCGGCCAGGGCGAACATGCGGTCGATGTGCGCGATGTACTTCGCGCGGATCTCGGCGAACTCGTCCTGCCGGTAGTACGACTCGTCGGGCAGGCCGATGCCGGACTGGGTGGCGTGCGCCAGATAGCGGTTGGAGTCCTTGTCGTCGGTGTCGACGAAAACGGCGACGGCGCCCCCGACGCCGGTGCGCTGCAACCGGCCGAGCAGCGAAGCGAAAGTACCCTTGTCGCCGACCTCCGCGATCGCGGCGAGTTCGGCGGCGATCGGCGCGAGCCCGGCGGCGGCCACCGCGTCGGTGTCCATGAAGCTGGAGTAGAGGTCACCGATCTTGCGGGTCTCGCTGCCCGGTTCGGCGTCGCTCGCCGCGGCATTCTGGATGATTGCCTGCACGTCCAGCTCCGCCTGGTCGTACAGCGCGCGGAAGGCGCCGTCCACGGCCCGGTCGGCGGGGATCTGGTGGTCTGCCAGCCATTTGCCGTTGACGTGCGCGAACAAGTCGTCCTGCACCCGCACGTCCTCGTCGAGGTAGGACAGATCGATACCGGAAGGACGGGTCAGTTCGGAAGTCACGGTGTCCAGTATGCCGACAAGCGCGTGCGTCGGCCGTGCGCGACGACCTCGAACCGTCTTTCCTGGTCTGTTCGCCCACGTCGATGTGGGGAACGCGCGGAGCGTGCGAGTCCTATGGGAAGTCAGGCGGGCAAGACGACACGATCGAATTCGCCGTCGTGCGCGCCCAGCAGGAAGGCGTCCCACTCCTCCGGTGTGTAGGTGAGCGTGACTTCGCCATGGCGCAGTGTGGTGTGGCCGTCGGCGGCGGGGTGCGCGCTCAATTCGCCATCCGATCGCCCGCGGATGCGTACCGCGTCGAGGAACGCGGTCCATTCGGCTGCGGTGACGGTGATGACGGGCTCTTCGGCATGGCGGTTTGCCGGGTCGCGGCGATATTTGCTGTCACGGATGAGCACCGCATCACCATCGAACCGGACCTCGACGCATTGGTTGCCATTGTTCGATCTGGTCGATGTGAACCAGCCGGTGCGTACCGGCCGTGCGGTGATGGCCATGGGCAGGATTTTACACGCGGGAATAGCGCCTGATCAGGGCCAATGACTCCACTCTCGACAAGGATTGGTCCACCGCGCGCAGGTAGGCGAAGCGTAGATCGCGGACCAGATCCGGGTCCTCGACGGCCCCGCCGAACACCGCGCTCTCCACCCAGCCGAAGGTCGGCAGCTGCTCGCCCGCGAAGTCGATGAGGTGGAAACTGGATCCGCCGAGCACCGCGCCGGCGGTGGCCGCGAACGGGATCACGCGCACCTCGACGGTGTCGAGTTCCTCGATCAGGTCGGCCAGATAGTCCAACTGCCCGCGCAGCACGTCCGGACCTCCGGTCTGCTGTAGCAGCGTGCCCTCGCCGAAGACGGCGGTGAGTTCCACCGGGTCCGCGCCGCGCAGCCGCTCTTGGCGCCGCATCCGGATCGCCACCAGCTGCTCGACCTGGACCGGCCGGATCATCACGTCGGCGCTGATCAGCGCGCGAGCGTAGTCCTCGGTCTGCAATAGACCCGGCACGACGAGGCTGTCGTAGCTGCGGATACTCTGCGCGCCGGATTCCATGCCGTACAGCCGTTGCAGCTCGGGTCCGATCAATGCCGAGGACTTCGCCCACCAGCCACGCTGCTTGCTGGCCTCCAGCAGGGCCAGCAATTCCACGCGCTCCTCGGCTTCCACGTCGAGCAGTTCGAGCACCGGACCGATGGTCTTGGTGGTCAGTACCCGCCTGCCCTTCTCCACGTGCGACCAGTTGGCCGGGGTGAAGCCCACCTGTCTGGCGAAACCCGCGGAGTCGAACCCGCGCTGTTCCCGCAGTTCACGCAGCCGCAGCACCAGCTCCCAGCGGGCAACGGTAGACGAGACGGGTGCCATGTGTCGGGATGCTACGCCGACTCGGACGCGCGGGGCGGTGACTATTGTCAAGCATCTTGCCCGCGACTAGGGTCGAGACAGCGATCGATTCTTCCGAGCACGCGTCCCACCACTGCGAGGCGAGGTTGTTCGTCATGGGTACATCGCGCATCGAATCGGGCAGGCATCTCGCGTCCACGGATTTCCCGTCGATCCAGGACGCGTTCGCTCGCTGCCGTCGCTATCGCGGCGACCACGGGCTGTACGGACTCGTGGACCCGATCCTTGGTCGCATCATGCTGGAAGTCGGCTCGGTCGGAGCGGTCGTAATGCCTGCGGAGTTCGGCCGCCGGGTGCTCGAGCGGCTCGCCGCCGGTCCCGAACCTCGGCCCGGCCCGGTCATCGCGCATCCACGCGCGTGCCGCTGGACCTTCCTGACCGGCCCCACCGACAACTCGTATCTGGACACCGGGCTGTTCGCCGACCTCTTCCGGATCTGCGCGTCGATCGCACTGCCGGGCAGCCACATCGTTCTGCCGTCGCCCGCCGACGAGCACGGCGGCTACCGAACCTGGGTCGTGGCGCCGGACGGCGACTTTCGCCGCGACTTCGCCGAGGTGATCGCCACGACCCGGGCGTGCGCCTCGGCTACCGGGGCGTCGGCGCGGATGGCGGAGTGAGGGTGACGCTGTACTTGTCCTGCAGCTTCTGATTCCACTCGCGCTCGCACTGCTCGATCTTGGACTGATCGTTGTTCGCTTTGTTCACGCAGTCCACGAAGTCCTTGCCGCCCGAGTTGATGAAGAAGTTGTAACCCACGACGGTGAGCAGCACTGCGCCGACGATGCCGAGCGCGCCGAGGACGATGCCGGTGATCGCCATGCCCATACCCCCCGCGGTGCCCGCGCGGGCCTTGAACACCGCGACGATGCCCAGGATGACCGCGAAGATGCCGCAGAGATAGCCGCCGATGATCGTCCAGAAGAACAGCAATGCGAGGATGCCGAGCACCAGCGCGGTGATCGCCAGGCCGCGGCCCTTCGGCGATTCCTGCCAGTAGTCGGGGCGGCCCGGATACTGGCCGCCCGGCGGCTGTGGGTATTGCCCCGGCGGCGGGTACTGACCGGGCGGCGGGGGCGGATATTGCGACATGGACTTCCTCTCCGTCGGTGCCTCGCGATGCTCGGTCCGGACGAGGTGGTCCGGGGTGCGCGGCGGTCGCCTACTGATCGCGCTTCCCGAGGACGGATGTTAATGCGAACCGGCTACTGGGCGCCGAGCCGCGCGTGCATCTCCCAGATCAGAACTTCCGACGGCTGCCGCGCCACCACGCGTTGGCCACCTGACCTGGTCAAACGCACCGCGTCCCCCTTATACAACGGGCCGACCCCCTCCATGTCCACCTCCCCGCGCGCTACGAACAAGTGCAGGTACGGCGCATCGGGTAGGTCGATCACTTGCTCGGCGCCCGGCTCCGCGCTCGTCATGCGCGCCACGTGCAGCGCCGAATGGCTGCTGTTGATGGCGATCGCGGTGCGATCGCGGTAGCGGGGCAGGCCCGAGGCGACCGTGACCAGACCGCCTCCCGCGAGTTCGTCGTCGATTTCGAGCTGCTCGTAGCCCGGGGTCAGCCCGGGCTCGTCGGGCACCACCCACATCTGCACGAAGTGCACCGGCTGCTCGTGTTCGGGAATGCGGCCGTCCAGACGCCACGAGTCGTTCTTCTCCGAATGCAGGATGCCGGTGCCCGCGCTCATGCGCTGGGCCAGGCCCGGGTAGATGACACCGCTGTGGCCGAGGGAATCCTGATGCACCAGGCTGCCACCGAGCACCCAGGTGACGATCTCCATGTCCCGATGCGGGTGGGTGTCGAATCCCTGCCCGGGGGACACGATGTCCTCGTTGTTGACCAGCAGCAAGCCGTGGTGGGTGTTGTCGGGATCGTAATGTTCCCCGAAGGAGAACGAATGCTTCGAATCCAGCCAGGAGACCCGCGTCTTCATGCGGTCGCCGCCACGGTGGACATCGATGTGTGGTGTCGTGAGTGTGGACATCATGGTCCTCCTCTCGGGACCGTGCACCGATCGCCATTCAGGGTAGGAGCACTTCCGCCGCGGTACTCCGCATTCCTAGTAAATTGTGCCGCACTCGGCATTTTACGCGAGCGACCGGAAGGTGAACGGCAGGCGAGCAGAACCAACCGGTACGTCGAAACGTCGGGCCACCTCGTCGGATATCCCGGCCCGGCCCCGATTGCCAAGCGTCACAACGACAACCGGAGGTAGCGACGTGCTGGACCCCGATGACCTCGCCCTGATCGAACAGCAACTCCGCAGCGAAGCACACCGGGATGGCATCGCGCATTTCGTGGTCGGCGTCGCCGTGTTCCGCGAAGGCAGGCTTCTGGTGGTGCGCCGCGTCGCCGACGACTATCACGGCGGTATGTACGAACTGCCCGGCGGTGGCGTCGAAACCGGCGAGACATTCGCCGAGTGCGTCGAACGAGAATTGCTGGAGGAAACAGGGCTGCGGATGCGCGCGGTCCTCGACTTCCTCGGTGGATTCGATTACGCCACCCGTACCAAGTCGAAAGTGCGGAAATACAGCTTCGTCGTGGAGGCGGAACCCGGCGATGTCGCCCTCGCGCCGGGCGAGCACGACGCGTTCGCCTGGATCGACGCGGGCACGCTCGACGAGCTGCCGATGGCGCCGGACATGCGCGCGACGGTGAGCACGCTGGTCGACCGGGTCTGAGACGCTGTCGGCGCCGACGCGCGTGGTGCGGCGTGGTCGGCGAACACAGTACGCTCGCGAACGTGTCGACTGGTCACGCCGAAGGCCTCACTCCCGCAGAGCAACGGCCGGGTGGACTGCGCGCAACACTTCGGCAGAGCCCGGGCGTGTCGCGGCTGGCCGTGGTGCGTTTCGCAGGGCAATTCGGCGACGGGATGTTCCAGGCGGCCCTGTCCGGCGCGATTCTGTTCAACCCCGAACGGCAGACCGATCCGCTGGCCATCGCGGCGGGCTTCGCGGTGCTGCTGCTGCCGTATTCGCTGATCGGGCCGTACGCGGGCGCACTGCTGGATCGCTGGGACCGGCGCACCGTGCTGCTGGTCGCCAACGTGCTGCGCGCGGTGCTGATCGCGCTGGTCAGCGCAGGGCTGCTGGCCGGGGCCGGCGAGACGCCGCTGCTGTTGCTGGCTTTGGCGGTGGTGGGCGTCAGCCGATTCGTCCTCGCGGGCGTCTCGGCCGCGCTGCCGCGCGTACTGCCGCAGGCGTGGCTGGTGCCGATGAACTCGGTGCTGGCCACAGTGGCCTCCGGGTGCGCTGGTGCCGGTGCGGCCGTCGCGGTGGGTGTGATCGGACTGATCGGGGCGGGAGACTTCGCCTCGGCGGTCGCGGTGGCGATCAGCGGTATCGGGTCGCTGCTGGGCGCGGCGCTGGCGGCGGGGTTCCGGCCGCGCGTGCTCGGCCCGGCGCCCGGCGCGGCGAAGGGCGACAACACCGTGCACGCGATCGCTACCGGTCTGCGTACCGGGGCCACGGCGGTGTGGGAATCGAAAGCGGTCACGACGGCGATGCTGGGCATCGGCACCCACCGGATCGTCTTCGGCATGAATACGCTGATCATGGTGCTGGTGCTGCGCCAGACCCCGGTGGACGGCTCCGGGCTCAGTGGTGGCCTGGTCGGTTTCGGCGTCACGATCGCCGCCACCGCTGCGGGCATGCTGGTGGCCGCCGTCGTCGCGCCGCTGCTCATTCCGCGGCTGGGCCGCGCGCGCACCGTGGTGGCCGGTCTGATCACCGCGATGCTGGTGCAACTCACGCTGGTCACGCCGATCGCGTTCGCCGACTCGGGCGCCGCGGTGGAGCGTGCGCACGAACTCCTCTTGATCGGTGCGTTCCTGCTGGGACTCGCCGGGCAGACGATCAAGCTGACCGGTGACGCGACCATGCAGATAGACATCGACGACGCCCGCCGCGGCCAGGTGTTCGCGTTGCAGGACACGGTGTTCAATGTCGCGTTCGTGCTGGCGATCGTGATCGCGGCCCTGATCATTCCGAACGACGGCCGATCGGCGATCGTGGTGCTGGCCGGCGCCGCCATCTACGCCGCGGGGATCGTGGCCATCGCGCTGAACACGCGCCGCCGCGCGGTCAGCTGAGCAGCGGATCGTCGCCCGGGTCGCGCCGGTCGCGGTTCAGGTGTGCGAGGTGCTCGGGCAACGCGTCGTCCTCCGAACGATCGGCATCCCGCCGCGAATCCGATAGTCGTGCTTCGCCGAGCAGACGATCCGGCGCCTCCGTGTCCGTGCGCACGCTCCAGTCCAGCGGCTCGCTCGCCGTATCGCCGGGTAGGCCGGTGATCTGATGGTTCCACGTGCCGAGGCCTGTGGGATCGGTGAAGAAATGGTCGAGCACGCCGTCGTCGTCCAGATCCAGCGCGGCGATATCGGCGCGGCCCGAACCAGCCGAATCCCACAGCGCGTCATCGGCGATGCCGTCTCCGTCGAAGTCGAGCCGCACCGCGTCGGCCGCGCCCGTGTCGCCGAGTTCCAGGTCGGCCTCGCTCGTCCAGACGTGCACGACTCCGTCACCGGTGCCGAACACGTACTCGATCTCGTTCATATGTCCTTGGACGCACGCGGCCCGGCGCCGGTTCCATTGCGCGGGTCTTTTTCGATTCGCCGTCCCCGTTTCCAGCGGTTGTTCCGGTAAGTTGGCTCGTCAGCAGCCGACCGACAGGAGACAACACGACATGGGTTCTCCGGTGCACGACCCCGATGCGGTACGAGAACTGCTGAGCGCGTGGGAGGCTCGGTCCGCCACCGGACATCCGATCGCCTGACGAGCGCGGCCGGGCCGACCTGATGCGCGCATCCGGAAGCAAATCGCCTTGTGTACCCGCCTTGTTCGGCGCACTGCTCGCCGGCGTCCTCACCGTACCGACGCCCACCGCGCAGGCCGCACCGTTTCCGTGGGCGCCGCCGCCGGTCAACAGTTGCGGTGAAGTCGGTTTCGACCCGCTCAACCGCGAACCCGATCCCGCGCAGCCTCCGCCGCCACCGCTGCCGCCGCAGATCGACATTCCCGTCCCGATCCCGGAACTCACTCCGGTCCCCGTGCCCGACCCACCGCACGACAACACACGGATCGTCCCGGATCCGCTGCCGGAGAATCCGTGTGAAAACCCGTGCCCGGACATCAGGGACTACCCCGCACATCCCGAGCCCGATCCCGATCCCAGCCCGACGCCCGAGACGGGCACCGACGAGAAACCCGGCTCCTCCGGCTCGTCATCCGGATCCGGTTCGGGCAGCGGTTCCGGCTCCGGTTCGAACGATGACTCCGGTTCTTCCTCCGGTTCCGGGTCGCCGGTCAAACTGCCGCGCATCGAATTCAAGCCGGAGACCGAGCCGATTCCGGTCCCGGTTCCCGGAGGGCCCGGTGAGGAGCCACAGCCAGCTCCGCCACAGGTCGTACATCCGGCCGAACCCGGCCCGCTCGCGGCTCCGGTGGCCGCGCCGACGGTCGAGTCGGTCCAACTGGTCGGCCAGGTGACCGGACACGGCTCGGAGAACCGCACCGACATGCGCTGGCAGGTCGACGGCACCGATCTCGGCCTCATGTGGGAGACGACGCCCGGCGAGATCGCCGTGGTTTTCGGCGACACCTTCGGCAAAGGCTGGGGTGTCGGCGGCGCGGGCAACGACGACCAGGACTGGCGCAGCAACGTCATCGGTTTCAGCACCGACCGCGATCTGTCCGACGGCCTGACGCTGGACACCTTCGCGCAGGACAGCCGCTGCCACGCCGCTGAGATCCTGGGCAGCCGCAAGATCAAGAACTGGGAGACCACCACCATCCCGACCTCCGGGTTCGCCATCGGGAATCGGCAGTACCTCAGCTACATGTCGGTGAACAGATGGAGCCGCATACCGGGTCTGTGGTGGACCAACTACGGCGGCCTCGCCTATTCCGACGACCGCGGGCGCACCTGGAAGAAAGACCAGCACGCCAAGTGGGAGAACCTGTTCGGGCTCGGCAAGTTCCAGGTCGCGGCGATGGTGCCGCAGGGCGATTACGTCTACATGTTCGGCACACCCAACGGACGCATCGGCACGATCGCGCTGGCGCGTGTGCCGAAGCACCAGGTGCTGAACAAGTCCGCGTATCAGTATTGGGTGGGCGGCACCTGGGCGCCCGCCGCCGAGAACGAGGCCACCCCGTTGGTGCTCGGCATCGCCAGCGAGCTCTCGGTGCGCTACGACCGGAAGACCGAGCAGTGGCAGATGGTGTACCTGGATTCGGCCCGGGGCGCGATCGTGCTGCGTACCGCGGCGAGCCCGCAGGGTGCGTGGACGGACGCGATCCCGCTGGTGTCCACCGCCGACTACCCGAAGTCCTACGGCGGGTTCATCCATCCATGGTCGACCGGCGAGGACCTGTACTTCATGCTCTCGGCGTGGGACAGCTACAACGTGTACCTGATGCACGCCCGGCTCCAGCCGGGAGCGAACCGGGGTCAGCCCGCCCGCACGAACCGCACGGGTTGACCGGGCCGCGTCTGCGCGATGGCGTCGACGTCGGCGTCGACGACCACCGCGACCACCGGATACCCGCCGGTGACCGGGTGATCGGCCAGGAAGACGACCGGTTGTCCGCTCGGCGGCACCTGGATCGAGCCGAGCGCCATGCCTTCGGTCGGCAGTTCGCGAGTGACCTTCCTGGTCAGCGCCGGGCCGGTGCGACGTTCCAATCGAGCGCCGATCCGGTCGGTGTCGGGGGAGATCTCCCACTCGCCCGCGAACAAGGCCGTGGCGTCGGCGAACCAATCGTCGCGCGGACCGAGCACGGCGCGCACGGTGACGACGTCCGCGGGTAACTCGGCGACAGGGGCGAAGTCCACGACCGGGATCGTGTGCGGAGAAGATCCGACCGGGAGGCGATCACCTTTCCGCAGCGGTTCCGGCCCCAAACCAGACATGGTGTCGCGGCTACGGGAACCGAGCGTCTCCGGCACGTCGATGCCGCCGCGCACCGCGACATAGCTGCGGAGCCCGACCGACGTGTAGCCCAGCCGCAGCGCCTGTCCCGGTTCGAGTTCCAGCACGCTCGCGTGACCAACGGGCCTGCCGTCGACGGTAGCGGGGGCCGGAGCACCCGTCACCGCCAGCATGACGTGCTCCTCGGCGTGCAGCGCGAGGCCACCGAGCAGCACTTCGATCGCCGCATGCCCCTCCGGGTTGCCGACCAACCGATTGGCCAGTCGCAGCGACCCGCGATCCGCCGCCCCCGCGGGCCCGACACCGGAATCGAACCAGCCCGGCCGCCCGAGATCCTGGATGGTCGCCAGCGGACCGACCGCTTCGACGACGATCATCCGCCGTCCCTCGCGTCGAGGAATCGAACCGTGGCGCCCGCGCGGATCAACGCGGGCGGGTCGCGCTCGACATCCCACATCCTGAGGTCGGTGGTCCCGATCAGCTGCCACCCCCCGGGCGTGCTCCGCGGATACACCGCACTGTATCCACCGGCAAGGGCGACGGCGCCCGCCGGAATCGATGTACGCGCCTGCGCTCTGCGCGCGACGGACAACCGTCCGTCAGGCGATTCCAGGTAGCCGAAGCCCGGCGCGAATCCGACGAATGCACACCGCCACACCGTCCCGGTGTGCGCGGCGATCACTTCCGCGGTCGTGACGTCCAGCATCCTGGCCACTTCGTCGAGGTCGGCGCCGTCGTAGCGCACCGGAATCGACACCGGTTCGACGCGGAGAGCTTTGTCTGCCGATGTTCCACGGGAAACAGCGGCCGACCGCTCGGCGTTCAAGGTGACCAAGAGCGTGGTCAGCGACCGGTGCACCGCTTCCGCGGCGCGCGGTGAATCGAGCGTCAGAAGTACGGTTTCCGCGGCCGGAAGGAAGTCCTGCACGCCGGGTATCGGACGCTCCCGCAGCGCGGTGACGAGCTCCACCACCGTGTCTCGCCGAGGGGGAGTGATCAGCAACGCCCGATCACCCGCCGACCGGATCGCTTCCTCGGCCGCTTTCCGCTGCGCGTGCGTCACCGCGCCCGTCGTCTTCATCTCGCGGCCTCAGCCGAACGACTCCACCGGCACCCCGACTTCGTCCAGCGCGGTGCGGATGTGCCGGGCCATCTCCACCGCCGCGGGCGAATCGCCGTGCACGCAGATACTCGCGGCGTGCACCGCGACCTCGCCGGATCCGTCGGCAGTGCGCGTGGCTCCCGACTTGGCGATCGAGATCGCTTGAGCCACCGCGTCCTGCGGCCCCAATACCGCCCCCGGCGTGCCGCGCGGTGCCAGCGAGCCATCGGGGGTGTACGCGCGGTCGGCGAATCCTTCTCCGACGAAGCGCACCCCGGCAGCCTCCGCGGCCGACTCCAACTGCGTTCCGGCGGGGCCGAGCAGGGCCAGCCGCGGGTCGTACTCCGCCATCGCGGCCAGCACCGCATCGGCCAGCTTCCGATCGCGCGCGGCCGAGTGATAGAGGGCCCCATGCGGTTTCACGTAGCGCACCCGGTCTCCTGCGGCCTTCGCGAAAGCGTCGAGGCCGCCGATCTGATACAGCACCTCGTCGCGCAGCTCACCGGGCGCGACGGCGATCTCGCGCCGACCGAAACCGGCCAGATCGCGATAACCCACATGGGCGCCGATCCGCACTCCCTTCTCCACCGCGAGCCCACAGGTCCTGCGCATGATCGCGGGGTCACCCGCGTGGAATCCGCAGGCGATGTTCGCGCTGGTGACGATGTCGAGCATGGCGGCGTCGTCGCCCATCGTCCACGGCCCGAAGCCCTCGCCGAGATCACTGTTCAGATCCAGCGCCATGTGCGTCCTCCCAGCGGTGTGTGACCGGCCTTTCGATTCTCGTGCTCGAGCGTTCACCCAGGCAAGGACGGCCGATCCGCGCGACCTGGGTCACAGCGCACGAGTCCGGGGCCCCGGGCCAAGTACGCTCGATCCAATCATGGCCACGTATTTCGATCCGAAGTCCTGGTCGCCGCTTCGGGCCGTCGATCTCGGAAAGCGCCTGTTCGATCAGTCCTGGCTGGAGCAGTGGGTCACGCTCAGCACGGCCTGGATGGATCCGGTCGCCGACCTCGGCGCGGGCACCGTCACAGCGCTGCTGCCGGACGTGCTGATGACCATGCTCAGCGAGGGCATCCTGAGCCGGTTCGGCGGACAGGAGGTCAGCGCGACCCTGCTCGGTCACAACCTGCACGCCACCTTGCAAGTGCTGAAGGTGCGCCGTCGCGGCGCGCACTTCCAGACCAAGACCGTGCTGTCGCGGCTGCGCTGGGACGATCACCCGATCGAGTCCGTGACGGTGATCGCGCACGGCGTCCGCCTGATTCCGGGCGTGCCGACGAAGGTGCGCACCGCCCGGCTCGACCTCATCGGCACCGTCACCACGGCGGCGCTGGTCGGATGGCTCAACACCCAGCCGCTGGACTGGGACTTGGACGTGCACTCCGGCGGGCTGATCCGAGCAAGGCACCGCAGACGACTGGTCACCGCCCTGGTGGACGCGTCGGTCACGGACAACCGCCTGGACATCGCGGTACGGCGAGTGACCTGGCTCGGCTTCCGCGTTCCGCGTCGCATGATCGACGTCCCCGTTCTGCCACTGGAGCACCTGCCCGAGAACGCGCGGATCGTACGCGCCCAACGGGAAGGCGACCTGATCCGCTTCCGCGTCGAACTGCCGGAAATCGCCGGGTCCTTCGACCTCGCCCAGATGCGCTCGGCGATCCTGGCCGGCACCACCCTGATCGTCTTCTGACCTGCTCAGGCCTGCGTATTCCACCATTCGAGCAGCGCCGCCTCGGCTTCGTCCCGGCTGAGCGGGCCGTGGTCCAAGCGCAGTTCCTTCAGATGGCGCCAGGCCCGGCCCACCTCGGGGCCCGGGGGCAGGCCGAGCAGCTCCATGATCGCGTTGCCATCCAGGTCCGGGCGGACCTTGGCCAGATCCTCCTGCTCCCGCAACCGCTCGATCCGCGTTTCCAGTTCGTCGTAGGTGGCGCGCAGCGCGGCGGCCCTGCGCTTGTTGCGAGTGGTGCAGTCGGCCCGGACCAGCTTGTGCAGGCGGGGGAGCAGCTCGGCGGCGTCGGTGACGTAGCGACGGACCGCGGAGTCGGTCCACTGGCCCTTGCCGTAACCGTGGAAGCGCAGGTGCAGGAAGACCAGCCGGGCGACGTCCTCGGTGAACTGCTTCGGGTACTTCAGCGCGCGCAGCCGTTTGCGCACCATCTTCGCGCCGACCACCTCGTGGTGGTGGAAGCTGACGCCACCGCCCGGCTCGTTGCGCTTGGTGTCGGGCTTGCCGATGTCGTGCAGCAGCGCGGCCCAGCGCAGCACCAGGTCCGGGTCGCCCTCCTCCTGGTCGATGGCCTGTTCGAGCACGGTGAGCGAATGCCAGTAGACGTCCTTGTGCTGGTGGTGCTCGTCGATCTCCAGCTTCATCGCGGGCACCTCGGGAAGCACCCGCTGCGCCAGCCCGGTCTCACACATGACGTTGATGCCGTCGATCGGATGCGCCCCGCCGATCAGCTTGTCCAGCTCAACCCGCACCCGCTCGGCGGTGATGCGGTCGATCTGGCCGGCCATCTCGGTGATCGCGGCACGGACGCGGGGATGCGGCTCGAACCCCAGCTGGGAGACGAACCGCGCGGCGCGCAGCATCCGCAACGGATCATCGTTGAACGAATCCTCCGGCGCGGCAGGCGTGTCCAGCACGCCGTCGAGCAGCGCGGTCATGCCGTCGAGCGGATCGACGAACTCCAGCGCGCCGTCCGCGCCGATCTTCACCGCCATCGCGTTCACCGTGAAGTCGCGGCGGACCAGGTCTTCCTCGAGCGAGTCGCCGAAGGTCACCTCCGGGTTGCGGGATACCCGGTCATAGCTGTCGGCGCGGAACGTGGTGATCTCCAGTTGCTGCCGGTCCTTGGCCGCGCTGACCGTGCCGAACGCCAGGCCCCCGGTGTCCCACAGATGGTCCGCCCATCCGCGCAAGATGTCCTGTACCGCGTCCGGCCGCGCGTCGGTGGTGAAATCCAGGTCGGTCCCCAGCCTGCCGAGCACCGCGTCCCGCACGCTCCCACCCACCAGGTACAACTCGTGCCCCCGCGCCGCGAACATCTCGCCCAGCGGCGTCAGCACATCCGACAGCCCCCCGAGCGTCACCGCCGCGGCGGCCAGCAATCGGGTACGTCTATCCAGCACAGCGTCCTTGGACTTCGGCGCAACCACGAATGAGCAGCTTACCGAGCCGCGCCAACGGTTATCGCAGCCAAGTCCGCCGCGGCAGCCCAGATATATAAGGACACCGACATCAACCCAGCCAGCGGCGCCCGCACACCCGTCAGCCACTCACCGAATCCGCTCCGTGCACCGAACCAGTTCGAGCCGAGACGCCGGTACCTCCAAGCCACAGGCCTGCGGTGACCGCCGATCGCTCGGAGGCGCGTGCACCGAACCACGAAGGTCCGGGCAGAACGAAGCCCGGCATCCGCCTGCGGCGGAGCGACCCGAACAACCACGAACGCACACATCGACCAGCCAACACATCCACGACGCATCACCAGCGCCAATCGACATGCGCCCAGCACTACACACCGAGGTCCGGATACTTATCAGCGCCCCGGCGCACCTCGACCACGACCTTCGAGCGAAGCGAGACCGAGCATCCGTCGTTCGCGGCCCGGCTCCCGCCCCGGTGACCGCCTCGAAGTCGCCAGCGGCCGTCAACCGCACGAAGGCCGCGGACACACGGCTCGAAGTCGCGGCCGAACAAATACCGTCCTGAACCGAGCATCCGCCGATCACCGCCCGTGCCGCACAGAACGACCGTCAAAACCACGTCGAACCACACCCTGCCGACCGATCCGACACCCGGCCGCCCCACTCGCCCACACCCGGTCCGCGCTCCGGCACCTACGCGCCCAGCGCACCCTGACCACGACTTTCGAGCGAAGCGAGACCGAGCATCCGTCGTTCGCGGCCCGGCTCGCGTTTGCGCGGCCGCCGCGTACGCGACGAAGGAGCAAGCGGCGGTCGCGCAAACGCGAGCCCCAAAGGGGCCGCGAACACGCCGCGCCGAAGTCGTGGCAAATTCAACACAGTAGGATTGCCAGGTGTCTCCGGCCGATCGCGCGAACAGTCGACGCCGCCAGCCTCGGCGCCGCGGTTCGGCCGCCAACGCCGCGAAGCCGCGGATGCGCACGGTGCGGGAGACTTCCGCAGGTGGACTGGTCGTCGACGGCCTGGACGGTCCACGGGAAGCGCGAAGCGCGGCCCTCATCGGACGCACCGATCGCCGCGGGCGGTTACTGTGGTCGCTGCCCAAAGGACATATCGAAGAAGGTGAGACCGCCGAGCAGACCGCGATCCGCGAGGTCGCCGAGGAGACCGGCATCAACGGTGTCGTGGTCGCCGAACTCGGCAGCATCGATTACTGGTTCGTGACCGACGGTCGGCGGGTACACAAAACGGTGCATCATTATCTGCTGCGTTCGGTCGGTGGCGAACTGTCCGACGCCGACGTGGAAGTGACCCAGGTCGCCTGGGTTCCGTTGAGTGAACTGGATTCTCGGTTGGCCTACGCCGATGAGCGGCGGCTGGCGGAGATGGCGAACAAGCTGATCGACCGGATGGAGACCGGCAAGCGATGACGCGTGGACTGTTCCGGATCTTCGTGGCGGTCCTGACCATCCTCGGCCCCGTGACGACGCTGCCCCTGCTCGATTCCGCGGCGGCGGGAGCGCAACCGACCGGGTCCGGAACCTCGACGAATCCCAAATTCCTGAAGCTGTCCCTCGATTCGGTGACGCCGACCACAGTGACCGCGGGCAGCGATTCGGTGCTCACGGTCGCGGGCACGGTCACCAATATCGGCGACCGTGTGGTGGACGACGTCAGCATCCGTGTCCAGCGGGCGGCGGCGATCACCACGCCGGTCGGGTTGCGCGCCACTTTGCGCCTCGATGAGGTCAACTACGACGTGAACGGCGACTTCGAAGATGTCGCGCAGCGGCTGAACCCGGGGCAGCGCAAACAGTTCACGCTGAGCATCCCGTTGCGTTCCGAGACCGGCGCCACGTCGCTGCGGATCACGGAGCCGGGCGTCTACCCGCTGCTGCTGAACGTCAACGGCGAACCCGCTTACGGCACGCAGGCCAGGCTCGACGACGCGCGATTCCTGCTCCCGGTGCTCGGCGTGCCGCCCGCCGTGAGCGATGGAGCCCCGTCGGTATCGGCGCCCACCGACGCTCCGGTGGCGACCACGCTGCTGTGGCCGCTGGCCGACCGGCCGCGGCAGGTCGGGGGTCGTCCGGGCAGCGTGGACGGCAAGGTCGAGCTCACCGACGACGAATTGGCCGCCTCACTCGGCAAGGGCGGCCGTCTCGATCAACTGCTGGCCGCGCTGGAAGGGACATTGAACCCGAGCGTGGGTCGCAGCACCGATCTGGCCTCGGCCGTGTGCCTCGCCATCGACCCAGACCTGCTGCTCACGGTGCGCGCGATGACCAAGGGTTACCGCGTGCTGGCCAGTCCGTCCGATCCCGACGGCGCGACCAGAGCGGGTGCGGGCGCTGAACAGGCCCAGACCTGGCTGGACCGGCTGCGCGCCATGGCGGGGTCGATGTGCACCGTGGCACTGCCGTTCGCGCAGGTCGATCTCACCGCGCTGGCCGCGGTCAACGATCCGGCACTGTCCGCGCGCGCGATCAACGAACCGGCCGAGATCATCGACTCGATCCTGTCGACCCGGTCGGTGCGCGGGGTCAGCCTGCCGGATTCCGGCAGCATCGATGACGGCGCGGGGGCCCTGTTGCGCAGTCACGGTTTCGGTACCGCCGTGCTCGCGTCGACGGCGGCCGTTCCGCAGGGAAGCGTGGACTGGGCGCAGTCGAGCAGTGAGAGCGGCCGATCCGCATCCGGTGGGAACGAGGTTGTCTCCACCGCCGACCCGGCGATTCCGGAAGCGGTACGCCTGCCCGATATCACCGCGAGCCAGCCGACAGCACCGGCGCCCGCACCGCAGGTCACGGGCAATACGGTGCCCACCGTGAGTGCACCCGCGCCCGCCGCCGATCCCGCGCTGCACGCGGTGACGTTCGACATCTGGTCCGCGACCGCGCTCGCCGCGGTGGGTTCGAACCCGCCGACCCCGCCGTTCACCCCGTCCCGGGTCCGCTACGACGTGACCAACGACTCACGAGCGGCGCGCTTGCAGGACGCTCTCGGAGCGATTTCGTGGAAGGCGCTGCACCCGGAGGCGAACCCGTCGCGCTCGCTGTTGCTCGTTCCGCCGCAGCAATGGGGTGCGAACCGGGACGAGGCGACCGCACTGCTGCGCCAAGTCGACCAGCTGCTGCGCGGCAACCTCGCCACCGCGCGTCCGTTCCACGATCTGGTGACGCTGCCGCCGGACCCGCGGCCCTACGAGCTGGACTATCTGCCGCAGGCGGCGCAGGACGCGGTGCCGGACCGATTCCTGCCGCCGGTACGCGAGCAGAGTCGCCGGATCACCGAGATGATGCGCGCGTTGGTGGACGTGCCGGAGGCCGAGCCGACGCCGCACGACTTCCTGACGCCGCTGCGCGACGACCTGCTGCGCGTACTGAGCCTCTCGGATCGGCGCGCGGGCGATGCCGCACCGCCGGACACCTTCGCCCAGCGGCGGCTGGACCAGAACACCCGGACGATGGACAAGCTCTATCGCTCGGTGACCGTGCTGCCGCCGGGCGGTGTGTACACGCTCGCGTCCGAGCAGAGCCCCTTGTTGCTGGTCGCGCGCAACGATCTGCCGGTGGCCATCCGGGTCAGGTTCCGGATCGAGGCGCCTGCCGAGACGAAGATCACCGACCCCGGCGAGCAGCAACTCCCGGCCAACGGGTCCAGGTCCTTCCAGATCCCGACGGAGGTCAGCGACAGCCGCAACCTCGTCATTCCGATCTCGCTCACCACGCCGGAGGGCGTCGCGCTCGGCAATCCCACGCAGGTCTCGGTGCGTTCGAACGCCTACGGCAAGGCCTTGGCGATAATTACGGGATGCGCCGCACTCCTGCTGCTCCTGCTGGCCGGTCGCCGTTTGTGGCGCCGGTTCCGCGGGCAGCCCGATCCGGCCGACGAGGGATTCGATCCGAGTACCAGGCGCCGGGTCAACCGGTACCGGCGCGCGCGCTCGCGTGTGCTGCGGGCGCAGGAAAAAGAGCAGGAGCACCTCCAGGAGACGCGGTGACGGATCCCGCTCCGACGGGGCCACGTAAACCGCTGCTACCTGCGCCGATGTGGGGTACCGCAGTGTCATGTGGCACGGTGGAGGACAATCACAGTGTTGCCGAGCCGGTCCGATCCGGACGGGGACCACGGACAGAATGTTCGCTGAACACGGCGAACCATTGCGGCGAGCCGCGGCTCACCGCACCGATGGGGGTGCGGAATCCCGGCTGGTACAGGAGGCATGATGAGCGACGATGACATATCGGCTCATCGCCCTCGACCAAGCGACCGGCTCGACGGGCCACCGGTGCGGCGAGCCCCGGTCGCGCCGTGGGAGCGGAGCCCCGCTCCAGCCGATGCCGAGCACCAGGGTTTGAACGGCGGTCCGTACAACGACGGCCAGGCGCCGAGAGTGCCGCAGGTCAGCCGTCCTTCGGCCGCACCGCAGCCGCGCCCTGGTCAGCACATGCCGCCGCCACCGCCCGCCGGACAACCGAGGCCGCCGGTGCCGCCACCGCCGCGACCCGGCCCCGTACCGAACCAACGCCAATATCCGGCTCCGCCACCGGCGGCCGGTCCTGGCCAGCCCCGCCCCGTTCCGCCTGGACCCAATCGCCAGGTGCCTGCGCCCTCCGGCCCGCCTGGCAATGTCCGGCAGACGCCGCCGCCCCCCGGACCACGTGGGCCGCAGTCCGGCGCCATTCCGGCCGCACCGCGTTCCCCGCAGTCCGGCGGGATCCCGACCACGCCGCGTCCACCTCGTTCCGGCGCCATACCCGCGGTGCCACGGCCTCCGCAGTCCGGTCCGATCCCGGCCGCGCCGCGCCCACCCCGTTCCGGGCCGATGCCTGCGATCACGCCGGAATCCGATCGGGTGCCGCCGCCGCGCTACGCCCCGCCGCAGCCGCAGCAGTTCCCACCGCCGCGTCAGCGGCCGGCCGCCCCGGTACGGCATGAACCCGCGGAACCGGATCGCCCACGGACCAGGGAGTGGCCCGCCGCCACCGGCACCGCGGAGCCACCGAAGGCCGACGAGCCGAAGCAGAGTGCGAATTCCCGGCTGCTCAGCGACTCCGGATCGATCGCGTTCGCGACACTGATCAGCAGGATCACGGGGTTCGGCAAGCAACTGCTGCTGCTGACCGTGCTCGGCCCGGCCATCGCAAGCGCGTTCACCGTCGCCAGCCAGATTCCGAACATGATCGCGGAGTTGGTGCTCGGCGCGGTGCTCACCGCGATCGTGGTGCCCACGCTGGTGCGCGCGGAGCAGGAGGATCCCGATCGCGGAGAGGCGTTCGTCCGGCGCCTGGTGACCGCGGCGTTCGTGGTCTTGGCCACTGCCGCGCTGCTGGCGACGGCCGCTGCGCCGGTGCTGACCACACACGTCTTCCTGTCCGACGACGGCAAGGTCAACACGGCGCTGACCACGGCGCTGTCTTTCCTGTTGCTGCCCGCGATCCTGTTCTACGGCATGTCGGCGCTGCTCACGGCGATACTGAACACCCGGCAGATGTTCAAGCCCGGCGCCTGGGCGCCGGTACTGAACAACCTGGTGGTGCTCACCGTCCTCGGGCTGTACGTCCTGATGCCGGGGGAGATCACGCTGGATCCGGTCCGCATGAGCGACCCGAAGCTGCTGGTGCTCGGCGTCGGCGTCACGGTCGGCGTTGTGGTGCAGGCCGTCAGCCTCCTTCCGGCGATCCGTAGGGCGGGCATCGACCTGCGCCCGCTGTGGGGCATCGATGATCGCCTCAAGCAGTTCGGCGGCATGGGCGCGGCGATCATCCTGTACGTGCTCATCAGCCAGGCGGGCTTCGTCTTCGCCACCCGGATCTCATCGCATGCCGACGCGGCAGGCCCGGCGATCTACAACAACGCGTGGCTGCTGCTGCAACTGCCGTACGGCGTCCTCGGTGTCACGGTGCTGACCGCGATCATGCCCCGGCTGAGCCGCAACGCCGCCGCCGACGACACGCCCGCGGTGGTCGACGATCTCTCCGCGGCCACCCGGTTGACCATGATCGCTCTGGTACCCGTGGTCACCTTCCTGACGTTGGCCGGTCCGCAGGTCGGACAAGCCCTCTATGGCTACGGCAACTTCGGATCGGACGCCGAACGTCTCGGTCTCGCGGTCAGCTGGTCGGCGTTCGCACTGATCCCGTACTCGCTGGTGCTGATCCACTTGCGCGTGTTCTACGCCAGGGAGCAGGCGTGGATTCCCACTTGGATCATCCTCGGCATCACCGCCGCCAAGATCGTCTTCTCCGCCCTGGCTCCGGTGGTCACCGACTCCGAGCACGTGGTTATCGCGCTCGGTGTCGCGAACGGCCTCGGCTTCACGGTCGGCGCGGTGGTGGGTGGTTTCCTACTGCACCGCAGTCTGGGCGACCTCCGAATGGCCAATGTGGGCCGAACAGTGACCCGTGTCGTACTTGCGTCACTCGCGGGCGGCGCGGTGATGTGGATCGTGGACCGGGTACTCGGCTTGGATCGGCTGACCGAGTCCTTCGGCGGCCCCGGTTCGCTGATCCGGGTGGCGATCACCGCGATCGTGATGTTCGCGGTGGCCTTCGGCTTGATGCGACTCGCCGGTATTCCGGAGATCGTCGCCATCACCGTGGCCGTCTCGCGGCGCCTCGGCTGGACACCGCCCGCGCCGGAACTCGACCTGGAGAGCCCGGTCGAAGATCCCTACGTCACGCAGGTGCTCCGCAGGCCTGATCCCTACTTGGCATACCCGAGGTTCGATCCGTACATGGACGCCCAGACCATGGTGCTTCCTGTGATCCGACCCGATGCCGTTGACCGCACCGGCAAGGGTGAGTTCCCGTACCCTGTTCGGCAGAGAAGCACAAGTGGCGAATTCGCCGGAACCTCGACATACCAGGGCGAAGGAGGACCGAGGGTGAGCGACGACGCGGTGGGCGGCGTCCCAGCCGCCGATTCTTCTGCGACCACGCCCGGCGGACTGTCCACCGATGTACCGCCGACCGCGGGGGAGCCGTTGGATCCCGCGTACGCGAACAACGGGCCGGGCACGGCCGGACCGGAGCAGGACGCGGCGAGACCGCAGGAGAACCAGCCGCCGCCGCGGGATCCGATGTACGACACCGGGATGATCCCCGTCGGCTCGCCGGAGATGCCGCCGATGGGTGGCGAGAACCTGGGCGCCCGGCGAATCCCGCGCGGCCCCAAGTTGATTCCGGGCGCGTCGGTGGCGGGCGGGCGTTACCGCCTGCTGGCAAGTCACGGCGGCGCCCGCGGCCTGAAGTTCTGGCAGGCGCTGGACATCAAACTCGATCGCGAGGTCGCGCTGACCTTCGTCGACGCCGACCAGAAAGCGACGGAGAACTCCGGGCAGGACGGTCCCCAGGCGATCCTGTCCCGGACGCTGCGCCTCGGCCGGATCAACTCGCCCGGCCTCGCCCGCGTACTCGACGTCGTGCGCGGCAGTTCCGGCGGCATCGTGGTGGCGGAATGGACGCCGGGTCGTTCGCTGCGCGAAATGGCCGAGACGGTGCCGTCACCGATCGGCGCGGCGCGGGCCATCCGCGCCCTCGCCTCGGCGGCCGAGCTGGCGCACCGTGGCGGCGGGTCGCTGTCCATCGACCATCCCGACCGGGTGCGCATCAGCGCGTCCGGTGACGCGGTGCTCGCCTTCCCCGGCACGCTGTCGGACTCCGACGCGCAGTCCGACGTCCGCGGTCTCGGTGCGATGCTCTACTCCCTGATCACCGCCCGTTGGCCGATCCGCTCCGGCGGTGTCACGGGCACCGCCGCGACCGTCGGCGGGCTGCGGCTGGCCGATTTCGGACCAGACGGCACGCCGGTGGAACCGCGCCAGATCCGTCCCGAAGTGCCGTTCGAGATCTCCGCGGTCGCCGTGCGCTCGCTGGAGTCGAACAAGGGCGTGCGTACGGCGGCGACGGTCCAGCACGTGCTGGAGCAGGCGTCGGTGGTCGATCAGAAGACCGACTTCATCCCGGTGCTGCGGCTTGGCCAGCGCGCTCCCGCGAACATGGACGACTCGCTCGCCGATCCGGAACTGCTCGCGGCCGAACGCGAACGCTCGCAACGCATGATGTGGATCATGGTCGGCCTCGGCATCCTCGCCGCGCTGGTGGTCGGCGTGGTGATCTGGTGGATGGTAAGCGTGTTCGCGCCGAGCGCTTCCGACGCGCCGCTGAACGAACAGCGCAATATCGGCCTGACGACGAACAACCAACCGGTGCCGACGCCCGCCGCCGCGGGCCCCGGCCTCACCTCGACCGGTGCGCCGGTTCCGGTGACCGGCGTGTCGGTGTTCTCGCCGGAGGGCACCGCCGACGGCGTCGCCAACGTCCACGCGGTGCTGGACAACGATCCGGGCACCCAGTGGCGCACCGATCAGTACTTCCAGCAGTTCCCGGCGCTCAAGAAGGGGGTCGGTCTGCTCGCCACGCTGCCGGCCCCCGCGAAGCTCACGAACGTCTCGATCAACTCGCCCAGCGCGGGCACATCGGTGGAGATCCGCACGTCGCCCACCGGATCGCCGACGCTGGATCAGACCCAGCTGATCGGTTCCGCCCGGCTGGACGGCGGCGTCACCGATATCCCGGTGCGCGCCGACCAGGCCGCCCGCTACGTGCTCGTCTGGATCACCGGACTGGGGAATTCCGGAGGACAGTTCCAGACCGCCATCGCCGACATCCGTTTCGACGCCGCGCCGTAGCCCGGCCTGCCCGCGCATCGGTCGCGCGGGCCATTCGTCACGCGGCGTCGAACGCCGCGCATTCCTCCGTATCCGGCCCGATCACTTGGTTGCTGCCAAAACGTTACGGGCGATATGATCTTCGCGCGCTCTCAGCAGGGGAGCTTCCCAGGTTTCGGTGTTTTCGATCCTGGATGCTGCGAAGTCTCGGTGATGGTCAACCATGCCCGTTGCCGCCGTGAGGGCTCGAGGGGTTGGCATTTGTCGTCCGAAGTGAACGAGGAGCTCGGCAGGGGGGCGTCGCAGCCGGTGATGTGTCGCGAGCGCGCCTTCGAACTCGGTGAACGCACCGATGTGGAGTTGTTGCGGGCGCACGTCGCCGGTGAGCGGTACGCGTTCGCGGAGTTACTGCGCAGACACAACGATCATCTGTGGCAGACCGCGCTGCGCACCTCCTACACGCGTGAGGATGCGGCCGATTCACTACAGGACGCGCTCTTGTCGGCGCATCGCACCGCGGGCTCGTTCCGGGCCGAGGCGGAGGTCCGCAGTTGGTTGCACGCGATCGTGGTGAACGCGTGCCTGGACCGGATCCGGCGGAACAAGACCAGGCGGGCATTGTCGCTGGCGCCGGAGTCGATGCCGGAGCCGAGGGACACCCGCGACGAGATGGCCGAGGTGGAGATGTCGTTGGTCATCGATCGAGCGTTGTTTTCGTTGCCGCCGGATCAGCGGACCGCGTTGGTGGCGGTGGATGTGGAGGGGTATAGCGTTGCCGAAGCGGCGGCGTTGCTCGGCGTGCCCGAGGGGACGATCAAGAGCCGGTGCGCACGTGCGCGGCAGCGGTTGAAAGAGCGATTGGATTTTCTGCGTGATCCGGGGAACCGGGGTTAGTTGGGATGCGTCATTAACAGTGACGAACCACTGAACGAATCAGAGACAGGCCCCGTAGGCGAGGGGGTCCCCGCGATGTCCGATGCGAACGACGGAGGTGCGATGGCTACCGAGTCCGTGCCGCAGCCTCCGTTCGCGTCCGAATTGCTGGCTGACCTACATGCCGACAACGTAACGCCCGCGCAGCGCGAGCAGTTGTGGCCGATCGTCTCGCGCGACCCGGAAGCGGTGCGGTATCTGCGCGCGCTGGATGACGTGAGTGCCGAGCTGCGTGCCTTGGGTGGGGACGAGCGCATAGTCCATCCGATGCCGGAAGACGTGGCGGCCCGGCTCGCGCGGTTCGTCGGCGAGCTGGAGCCACCCGAAGGCGCCACGGTTCATGAGTTTCCGCCCCCGCAAGTAAGCGAATCCGTGGGCGAAGCAAAAGATTTCGAATCCGCGCCGGTGGCTCTGGACGAGCGTCGCCGCGGCAGGTTGCGCTGGTTGGCCGCGGCAGCCGCGGCGATCGTCGCCGTCGTCGGCGCGGGTGTGTGGGCTTCGACGATGCGCAGCGGAGACGACCCAGCGCCCACGGCGCAGCCGACATCGGGAAAAGACGACTGGGGTGACGATCTCACCGCCACCGTGGCCCTCGGCGCGCTGGGCAGGCACAACGTCACCGGAGCCCTGGCCGGCCCGGAAGCGCTCGAGCGTTGCGTACGGGCGAACGGCCTGGACCGCACGATCCTCGGCTCGACCGACATCCGATTCCAGGGCGGCAACGCGGTGCTCATCCTGCTGAACGGCCCCCGCCCGCCGCAGATCACCGCGCTGGTCGTCGGGACCGGTTGCGCTACCGGCGATCCTCAGCGCAAGGCGCTGCAGGACATCGGCTGACCTTGCGATCTGGGCCACCCGCGCGGTGTGACCCCCGCCGACGCGGGAACAACAGCCATTACCCTGTTGTTGACCGACACGTCCGATCGAATCTCCCCGGAAGGGCCCCATGAGCGAGCGTAGCGAGCAAAAAAGCGACACCGGCACGCCAGTTCGCGACCTGATCATCATCGGCTCCGGCCCCGCCGGCTACACGGCCGCCGTTTACGCGGGCCGCGCCGAGCTCCAGCCGTTGCAGTTCGAGGGGACCCAGTTCGGCGGTGCGCTGATGACCACCACCGAGGTCGAGAACTTCCCCGGCTTCCGCGGCGGCATCATGGGCCCGGATCTCATGGAGGAGATGCGCGAGCAGGCCAAGCGGTTCGGCGCGGACATCCGCACCGAGGACGTCGAGGCGGTCGACCTGACCGGCCCGATCAAGAAGGTCGTCGTCGGCGGCGAGACCTTCCACGCCTACGCCGTGATTCTCGCCATGGGCTCGGCCGCGCGCTACTTGAACGTTCCGGGCGAGCAGCGGCTGCTCGGCCGCGGTGTCAGCGCCTGCGCCACCTGCGACGGGTTCTTCTTCAAGGGCCAGGACATCGTGGTGGTCGGCGGCGGCGACTCCGCGATGGAAGAGGCGACCTTCCTGACCAAGTTCGCCTCCAGCGTCACCATCGTGCACCGCCGCGAGGAGTTCCGCGCCTCCCGCATCATGCTGGAACGGGCGAAGGCGAACGAGAAGATCAAGTTCGTGCTCAACGCCGAGGTGGCCGAGGTGCACGGGGAGAACAGCGTCACCCATCTGACCCTGCGTGACACCCGGACCGGCGAAACCTCCGAGCTGGCCGCCACCGGCCTGTTCGTCGCGATCGGCCACGATCCGCGCAGCGAACTCGTCAAGGGCCAGGTCGCCTTGGACGACGAAGGATACGTGCTGGTACAGCACCCCACAACCTCGACCGAGATCCCCGGCGTCTTCGCCGCGGGTGATCTCGTCGACCACACCTACCGGCAGGCGATCACCGCCGCGGGCACGGGCTGCCGTGCGGCCATCGACGCCGAGCGCTGGTTGGCCGAGCAGGGCGACATCACCTCGAACACCCTCGCCCACGCGGGTGAGTCGGTGGCCGCCAACTGAGCTCGCGCTGGACGAGCCATACCTTTCCGTCTCGCTGTATCGCAAGGAGAACACCCATGTCCGAGTCCGCCAACACGGTCACCGTCACCGACGCGTCCTTCGCCGACGACGTGCTGCTGAGTGAGAAGCCGGTCCTCGTCGATTTCTGGGCCGACTGGTGCGGCCCGTGCAAGATGGTCGCGCCCGTCCTGGAGGAGATCGCGGGCGCGCACGCGGACAAGCTGACCGTCGCGAAGCTGGATGTGGACGCCAACCCGAG
Organism: Nocardia sp. NPDC051929; assembly: GCF_044548645.1. Taxonomy (NCBI): domain Bacteria; kingdom Bacillati; phylum Actinomycetota; class Actinomycetes; order Mycobacteriales; family Nocardiaceae; genus Nocardia; species Nocardia sp. NPDC051929. Next base: position 59,574 of record NZ_JBIUCG010000028.1, read on the forward strand.
CACCGCCCGCGATTATCAGATCCTCTCGCTGCCCACTATGATGCTGTTCCGCGGCGGTAAGCCGGTCAAGCAGATCGTCGGAGCGAAGGGCAAAGCGGCTCTTCTGCGCGAACTCGAAGACGTCATCTGAGGACGCGCCGTAGGATGCCTGGACCCGGGGATTGTCGAAACCCGGTCCGGGTCTGAGACAATCGACCGACGCTCCGGTCGTGCGAAGGTGTATCCCATCGCATGAGTGGGTACCCGCGGGTTTGACGGAAGGAAAGGGCTCTCACGCATGCACCGACTTCGTCACGGCGATTCCGGTCCAGCCGTTGCAGAGGTTCGGAGCACCCTGGCAAGCCTCGGGTTCCTACACGCGCACATCGCTGCCGACAACGCGGACGCACGCGAATATTGGAAGGACACCGAAGTGTCCTTCGACCATCACCTCGACTCCGCGGTTCGCGCGTTCCAACAGCATCGCGGTTTACTCGTCGACGGTGTGGTCGGTCCGGCGACCTACCGGGCACTGAAGGAAGCGTCCTACCGACTCGGCGCGCGCACGCTGATCTATCAGCTGTCCGCGCCGCTGTACGGCGACGATGTGGCCACGCTCCAGCGCAGGCTGCAGGACCTCGGCTTCTACGTGCACCGGGTCGACGGCTACTTCGGTCCGCACACCCACGACGCGCTGACCGCCTTCCAGCGGGAGATCGGCCTGTCGGCCGACGGCATCTGCGGTCCCGACACGCTGCGCTCGCTCGACCTGCTCGGCGCCAGGGTGACCGGCGGCAATCCACACCGGATCGCTGAGGAAGAGGTCGTGCACCGGGCTGGGCCGCAGCTGACCGGCAAGCGGATCGTCATCGATCCGGGTCTCGGCGGTCCGGACAAGGGTGGTGCCGTGCCCACCGAGTACGGCGACGTCTACGAGTCGGAGATTCTGTGGGATCTCGCCAGCCGTCTGGAGGGGCGGATGGCTGCCACGGGCATGGAGACCTTCCTGTCGCGGCCGTGGGGCGCCAACCCCACCGACGCCGAACGCGCGGAAACATCCAACGCCTTCGACGCCGATCTGATGATCTCCCTGCGCTGTGCCGCTAACCCGAGCCCGCTCGCCAACGGCGTTGCCGGGTTCTACTTCGGCAACTCACACGGCTCGGTGTCCATGATCGGGCAGGTGCTGGCCGGGTTCATCCAGCGCGAGGTCGTCGCCCGAACGTCGTTGCAGGACTGCCGCACTCACGCGCGAACCTGGGATCTGCTGCGTCTCACCAAGATGCCCACCGTGCAGGTCGACATCGGTTATCTGACAAACGAATACGATGCCTCGGTGCTCACAAACCCGCGCATGCGCGACGTGATCGCCGAAGCCATTCTGATCTCGGTGAAGCGGCTGTACCTGCTCGGTCAGGACGACCAGCCCACCGGCACATACACTTTCGCGGAACTGCTGGCCGAAGAGCTGGCTGCCGCCGACCGGATGTAGCCATCGGTCTTTCGTAAGTCGAAGCGCCCCCTGCCCTTTCCAGACCGGCAGGGGGCGCTTCGATGTTCAGCTCAACGCGCTCCGATACGAGTCGGCGCGGTCATCGACGCCGCCGCGAGCAGCTGATCCAGCGCCCGTTCAACGTCTTCCTTCCAGCCGTGATCGGAGGCGAGCTCCAACCGCAAGCGCGGGAATCGGTGATGCGGGGCCACGACCTCGAAGCCGACGTCCTCCAGGAAGTCGGCATCGATCATGCAACTCTCGGGTGAGCATTCGGTCGTCGCGCCCGCCGGGTTCGCATTCTTGATCGGCGCGACGATCCGCTCGAGCAGTGTCATCGAGCCGGACCGCTCCGAGAGTGCCTGCGTGGTCGGGTCGGTGCGGATACCGAAAGCCTCCAGGGCGCGCACGCCGCGACGCACCAGATCGGACACCACGGCCTGAACCAGGCTGTGGGCGACATCGGCATCCTGATAGGGGAATTCGGCCCGCAGCGTGGTCAACAGGATCGCGTCCGGGCTCACGGGGGAGGTGGGGAAGAGCGTGGCGCGCGGCACGGCGCTCGGTGGCGCGTACAAGGCGCAGCCGGCGACGTTGCCGTCGACGTTCGCCACCTGCCCGCACGAACCCCACTCCAGCATGACCGTGGACAGCCAGGCTTCCTTCTCGAACACCGGATCGCTGAAGTTGCGCGAGTCCTCGGCCACGGCGGGGTCCATCTCCCAGAAGACACAGCGCCGCGCATGCGCGGGAAGCTTCTCGAGTCCGCCGAGGGTTAGTGCTGTGACGCTGGTCGACACCGCTCTGCTCAGCCTCCAGCTGTCCGATTCATCCACGCTCACGTCGCATCAATGTTTGCTCGCCAGCAAGAATAAGCGATCAACGGGAACCTGCCTCATTCCATGTCGCTGTGCTGTTGGTCGGAAGAACTTGTGTTGCTCCGCCGGGAGCGATAGACGCTCGCAGCCGTGCCGTACCCCTGCCGTCACAGTGACGTTTCGGCCGGGTACTCGCACCTATCGAAACCACAAGTTAAATTTCGTCACTTCTGTCACACTGCGGGTGCGTTCTGCTCCATCAGGGCGACGATCCGTTCGAGGTCTTCGACCGACCCGAACTCGACGACGATCTTGCCTTTGCGCTTGCCCATACTCACGAGAACCCGGGTGTCGAAGGAACCGGACAGCCGTTCGGCCACGGCTTGTAGGCCTGGCATCTCGATCGGCTTGCGCCGAGCGACGGGAGAGGGCACGGCCGCGTCCTGCTCTCGGTTCGCCAGCATGACGGCTTCCTCGGTAGCCCGGACCGAGAGTCCCTCGGCGACGATCCGGGCGGCGAGCACCTCTTGAGCGTCCGCACCCGCTTCGAGACCGAGCAGTGCCCGCGCGTGCCCGGCGGACAGTACGCCCGCCGCGACCCGGCGCTGCACCGGGATCGGCAACTTCAGTAGACGGATCATATTCGTCACGACGGGGCGAGAGCGACCGATTCGCGAAGCCAATTCTTCGTGAGTGACGTCGAATTCCTCCAGCAGCTGCTGGTAGGCCGCCGCCTCTTCGAGCGGGTTCAGTTGCACCCGGTGGATGTTCTCCAGCAGGGCGTCGCGCAGCATGGACTCGTCCGCGGTCTCCCGGACGATCGCGGGAATCGCGGCCAGGCCCGCCTCCTGACAGGCCCGCCACCGCCGCTCGCCCATGACCAGCTGATAGCGGTCCACACCCGGTTCGGTCCGGCGCACCACGATCGGCTGCATCAAACCGAATTCGCGAATCGAATGCACCAGCTCGGCCAGCGCGTCTTCTTCGAAGACCGTACGCGGCTGCTTGGGATTCGGCTCGATCTGGTCCGGCGGGATCTCCCGGTAGACGGCGCCGCCTGCTTCCAGTTCGGCGTTGTCGGCGGGATCCGGTACCCGGTGCAGGTAGGCCGAGGGGGGCTGCGGCCCGACCGGATCCAGACCGATAACACTCGCCGCAGCGCTACTGAGGCCCGGTGATGCCGTCGGTGTCGTCGGGATCAGCGCGGCGAGACCGCGCCCGAGACCACCCTTCTTCGCCTGACTCATCGGTCTACCGACCCCTTCCTCATTCCGCTACCGAACCGCACTGTGCCGAGCGTCGACCCGGCCGGCCGAGTCACTCCGCCGACTTCGTCGCGGCGACACGCGGGGCCACCGCGCGGGCCGCCATTTCGCGTCCGGCGTCCAGGTAGCTCATCGCGCCCCGGGAGCCTGGATCATAATCGAGCACCGTCATGCCGTAACCAGGCGCCTCCGACACCTTCACGCTGCGTGGAATCACCGAGCGCAGTACGACATCGCCGAAGTGCCCGCGAACCTCCTCGGCGACCTGGTCGGCCAACTTGGTGCGCCCGTCGTACATCGTGAGGATCACGGTCGAGACGTGCAGTTCCGGGTTCAAATGCGCCTGCACCAAGCCGATATTGCGAAGTAGCTGACCCACGCCTTCCAGCGCGTAGTACTCGCACTGAATCGGGATCAGCACCTCTTTCGCCGCGACGAGCGCGTTGACCGTCAGCAGGCCCAAGGAAGGCGGGCAGTCGATCATCACGTAGTCGATGTCGTATCCGGCGATATTCGCCTCTTGGATAGCGGCTTTCAGGCGCCCCTCCCGGGCCACCATAGACACGAGTTCGATCTCGGCGCCCGCCAAGTCGATGGTCGCGGGGATGCAGAGGAGTCGCTCGCTGTGCGGACTCGTTTGGATAGCGTCTCTGACCGAGACCTCGCCGATGAGCAGCTCGTAGCTGGAGGGGACACCCGAGTGGTGTTCGATACCCAGGGCGGTGCTGGCGTTGCCCTGCGGATCGAGGTCGATCACAAGCACCGTCATCCCCTGATGCGCCAAGGCGGCCGCCAGATTCACGGCGGTGGTCGTCTTCCCGACGCCGCCTTTCTGATTGGCGATCGTGATGATCCGTTGCTCGTGGGGTTTCGGCACAGTCACCTTTCCTGGATGGAGGACCTGACTTGCACGTTGGGCTTCGGCGGCTATCGGGGTCTCGCTGGGGGAGATGTGCCCGAACGGCGTACTTCCGAATGCCTCCGTGTCGAAATTGCTGGAGTCCAGCATCCCCGGCACGCGCGACGTTGTTTCCCGTGAAACATTCGCCGGACCGCTCGACATAGACAGCTCCTAACCCGAGAAACTTCAGAACACGTGCGCGCGACGGGACGGGTCGGCGTCGTATCTGCAACAGCCTTTGTCGGTTCGAACACGATGCACAACTGGCTCCGCGGCGCCCGATCGACCGAGCGGAGCTGCGCGCCGCTGTGACAACCAGATCCCTCGTGGCACCTACGCTCACGCCCGACGCACACTAGCTTGCCAGCACTGAGCGGTTTAAGAAAGCTGAATCGCGGCGAGGCGCAAAGCGACACGCAAATCCGCACGAATTCGCCTCGACGCGCGCGCTGTTTCACATGAAACATTGCCGCCGGACGGTGCGTGGGACAGCAGGCATGCCGCGTGACCGATCGCGGATCGCGGATGACTACTCGCAGTGGCTGTTCGACCGAGCTGGTTCAGATGCTTCGGCTGACGACCTCGGACCGGCACACTGCCCCGCGCTACTTCGAATGGATTGAGCTCAGTCGCGCATCGACAGAACTGCCGGCGCCGAGGTATGCGTTGTCGCGCTTCGCGAGTGACGCAGCGGCCAGAGCGCCACACGTATTGCCCCTCAGTTGTGTTGGGAGACTGATCGCGTCTCCAGCGGGGGCAAGACCGATTCACGTGAAACATCGGGCGGCAATTCCAGACGCGCTCAGGATTCCGGCGGACTCGTTCCGGGGGACTTTGATTCACGTGAAACATGGGCCGCGGCCTCCTGATCCGAGTAGCGCCCGCTAGGTCCGCAACCCACTCCTGTCTCATGCTCGAGGTGTAGTTCGAGACGCACCCCGATGAAGTCGAGTGTGACTCGGACGCGCTCGCATGGAACTTCGCTCAGGCAACACCCGAGCGTCCGAGAGCGAGGATCAGGCAGTGAGGGAGGCGCGGCCCTTACGGCGAATCAGAAGCGCAAGCGCTGATCACAGGACAACGGCTTCAACCCGCTGATGGGCTGCCTGCCGATCCTCGCTCAGGTGCCGGCCACGGCAGACGCACGCCTCGACTTCAGCCACCAAGCGGCCACGCCGTTCCAGACGGACGTACCGCATGGGACCCCTCCGTCCAGCCGACGGATCGAAAGAAAGCAAATCAAGTTCGGATAGATCGCCCGCCGAATCCACCCGACGCGCGTCCGGGCCATTCCGTCAGAGTGACGAAACGATCCCAGGCCCGAGGTCGACGGTCGAGTCTTCGCGATCGAAGCTTCTACTTGGCCTTGCGTGCCGCACGCTTACGCGCACGCTCCGTCGTCGCGGCGCGGACGGCCTTTCCACCACGCTCGACCGCTCGTTCGGCGCGCCGTCGGGTGGCTCGCTCAGCGCGGGGGAGGCGCTCCGCGCTGATCACCATCGTGGGCGTCGCCACCAGACCGACGCCACATTCCAGGACGACCGCGTTACCTGCGCCGGCCTTCGTCAGCGCGTCGCCATCGCGTTCGAGTTCCTCGGCCGCGCTCGCTCCCTTGAGGGCGAGCATGTGCCCGTGGTCGCGGAGGAGAGGAAGGGACCATTGGGCGAGTTTCCCGAGCGGGGCCACCGCGCGGGACGTGACCACGTCCGCGCCACCGGCCTCCTTCATCACACCCGACTGCTCCGCGCGCCCTCGCACCACGGTCACGTCCAGTCCGACCGATTCGATGAACTCGCTCAAGAAGATCGTGCGGCGCAGCAGTGGTTCGACCAGAGTGATCCGGAGATCCGGACGCGCGATGGCGAGCGGGATGCCCGGCAGGCCCGCACCGCTGCCGATATCGACCACGGACGCGCCCTCGGCGATCAACTCGCCGAGTACCGCACAGTTGAGGATGTGGCGATCCCAGAGGCGGGGCACCTCGCGCGGGCCGATCAGTCCGCGCTCCACGCCCACGGTCGCGAGCGCCGTGTGATATCGACGCGCGAGATCGAGTCGGTCGCCGAAGACGGTCGCCGCCGACGCGGGTGGCTCCAACTCCACGGGCTCCGCGGTGGTTCCACCGAGATCTCGTTCCACGTGAAACATCCTTCCGAACTCGGGTCGATCTACGAACGAGCAATCGGGCTCCGGACACGAACAAGGCCCCCGGTCCGAAGACCAGAGGCCCTATCCAACCACTACCCATCCGGGCCGCGAAACACGCCGCCCGCTCCGGGGATGTCGCGACTCAGCCGGGAACGACCACCACGTGCCGGTTCGGTTCCACACCTTCGCTCTCGCTGCTGACGCCCTCCACGGCCGCCACCGCATCGTGCACGATCTTGCGCTCGAACGGAGTCATGGGTGCCAGCGACTCCGGCTCACCGGAGTCCAGTACGCGCTGCGCCGCCGCTGCGCCGAGTTCACTCAGCTCGGACCGCCGCTTGGCTCGCCAACCCGCCACGTCCAGCATCAGCCGGCTCCGCACTCCGGTCGCTTGCTGGACGGCGAGCCGGGTCAGTTCCTGCAACGCGTCGAGCACCTCACCGTTACGTCCGACGAGCTTGGTCAGGTCACGTCCGCCGTCGATGCTCACCACGGCGCGATCGCCTTCCACGTCGAGATCGATGTCGCCGTCGAAGTCCAGCACGTCGAGCAACTGTTCGAGATAGTCGCCCGCGATCTCGCCTTCTTCGATGAGCGCTTCCTCGGCATCATTCACGACATCGTCGGTGTCCGCTCCGGCGTTCGCCGTCGTCGTCGCCACGGTGGCGTCCCCTCCGTCGGTCTCAACAGTCATTTGATTTCCTTCATCTGCTCATCGCGCGCGCCGGGCAATCGCCGCCGGGCGGTATTCGCGATCAAGGGGTTGCTCAGCGATCGAGGTGGGCGACTCGGCCCACCGATGGTGCGATCAGCGCTTGCGCTTCTGGTTCGCCCTGCCCCGGTTGCCCGGCCGTTTCTGCCCGGCCGGACGCCGCTGGCCCGCCGACTGCTTCGGCGGCTTCGCAGTGCCGTTCGTCGACGCGACAGCAGTGTCCTCGTCCGACGCGGCATCGGCAGCGGCGGCGGTCGGCTTCTTCTTCACGTTGACCGGTTTGGCTCCGGGCTTGGGCGCGTTCTGCGCGCGCTGCTCGAGCTTCGCCTGCTTCTTGGCCTCTTCTTCTTTCGCCATGCGGCCGAACACGAGGTGCTGCTGCCCGTAGGTCCAGATGTTGTTGGAGACCCAGTACAGCAGGATGGCGATCGGCAGGAACGGGCCACCGACGAGCACGCCGAGCGGGAACACCCACAACGCGAGCTTGTTCATCATCGCGGCCTGGGGGTTGGCCGCGGCTTCCGGCGTCTGCCGCGCGACCGAAGCACGCGCGTTGAAGTGCGTGGCGATACCGGCGATGACCATCAGGGGGATCGCGACGAGCGCGATGCTCAACTTGGTCGGCACGCCGCCGTAGTCGGCGAAGGCCTGCAACTGGGGGGGCGGAATGGTGATGAACGCCGAGATCGGCGCACCGAAGATGCGAGCGCTCAGGAAGGACTGGACATCGGCGGCGCTGAAGACGTAGTTCGCGGTGTTCGCGTTCTGCTCCGGCGTCATTCCGAGCTGGCCGATACCGTGCCCGGTCCGGTTGAACGAGCGCAGCACGTGGAAGAGTCCGAGGAACACCGGCACCTGAGCGAGAATCGGCAGGCAGCCCATCAGCGGGTTGAAGCCGTTGTCCTTCTGAAGCTTCTGCATCTCGACCGCCATCTTCTGACGGTCGTTCTTGTACTTCTTCTGCAGCTCTTTGATCTGCGGTTGCAGTTCCTGCATCTGCTTTGTGGTGCGCACCTGCTTGACGAACGGCTTGTAGAGCACCAGGCGCAAGGTGAACACCAGGAACACCACGGCCAGCGCCCAGGTGAGACCGTTGTCCGCGCCGAACGCGAACCCGAAGACCCGATGCCAGAACCAGAGGATCCAGGACACCGGGTAATAGATGAAGTCGAGCACGGCTCTATGCACTCCCGTCGTTCGTGTCGCCGATCACCGCGTGCGGCGATCCTTTACAAGCTTTCGGCTCCGACCGCGGTCCGGTGAGCAGGCTCGTTTCCTGCGACGTCGCGTCGGTCGCTGCCCCTTCCGCCGGCTCGGCGCGATGCGTACTCCGCTTCCGCTCCGGGACGGGGTCCCACCCACCAGGGTGCCAGGGCGCGCATTTGGCCAAGCGCACGACCGTCAGTAAGAGCCCCATGAACAGGCCCCGAGTGCGCAATGCGGTCACCGCGTACTCACTACAGGTCGGGGTGAATCGACACACCGGCATGCGGGTGGGGGAGACGTAGGTCCGATACAGCTCGATCGAAAAGATCAGCACGTTCGCGGGCAGTCTGGCGATCTTCGCCCAGAGGCTCATGCCAGGCCACCCGTCGACATACCCGCCTGAGCGCCGACGCCGAGCTTGCGCAGTGCGGTGCGCAGCTGGCGCAGCAGGTCGTCCGACGACGCTGTAGCGGCGCCAGGAAGCGCGCGGATGACGACATCGGTCTCGGCGGGCAATTCGTCGACCACCTGGGCACACATATGACGCAGGCGGCGGGCGACGCGATGTCGAATCACCGCGTTGCCCACCGCCTTGCTGACGATCAGCCCGAAGCGCGGTCCGCCCACGCGGATCAGCACGTCGTCCGGGACCTGATCGTGTCGTCCATTCGCGCCCACGATTCCGTCATACCCGTGCGCGAGCGCATGTACGACCAGATCACGCCTCCCGATTCGCTGGCCGCGGCGCACCGTCCGGGAGAAGTCGGCACGATGATGCAACCGATACGGCTCAGGCAACACCCGAGCGTCCGAGAGCGAGGATCAGGCAGTGAGGGAGGCGCGGCCCTTACGGCGACGCGCCGACACGATGGCGCGGCCCGCACGGGTGCGCATCCGGAGGCGGAAGCCGTGAACCCGCGCCCGACGACGGTTGTTCGGCTGGAACGTCCGCTTGCCCTTGGCCACGGTCAACACTCCTCGAGTAGGCGGGCACCAGGTAGTGCCCGAAGCTTGTCGGTGATACGTATATTGCGCGAATGAATCGCAGGTCTGGTCATCATCGGCGCGCGTCGGTCCTGGCGCACAGTCGGTCGATCACGACCTAAACGCGGTCAGCACAAGACCGCCACCGCACCAAGGGGTGACTGTACGAGGGTACTGATCGGCTCGGGGCGGGTCAAACTCGCCCCATCGCTTCGCTCGCCCCCAGCGACCAGGCGGAATCGGCTCGCCGGATTCAGGCATTCTGGCAATGACCGTGAGTTCGTCCACACCCCTAGCCATCGCGCACCCCGCACCACTAAGGTACGTAGCCAGGCGATTGCTGCAGAACCCCAGGTCGTGGCGTTGCCCTTCCCGCGCGTACGCGCGTTTCACAGTTCCCGAGGGTTCTCCACATCTGTGGATAATTGTGTGGAAAGACCCCTGGAGTGGCATATTCGTAGGGCCGACGGTGCCACGCCGCTGTCCAGATGGGGGACCCGGGCAGCGTCCGAACCGGTTACGGACGTACGCAGGATTACGGGATCCATCCCGAGCATCACATTCCACGCGTGCCCCGGCCGTCTGCTCCTATCGACCTACTCCGGGGAGGAAACTGCATGGACGACGAGCAGAACGTGCTGGCCACGGTGTGGCCCGAGGTTGTCACCGAGCTGACCACCGGGTCGCCCGACGGCGCTATTCCTCCGGTGACCCGAGCACAGCAGGCTTGGCTGAAGCTGGTCAAGCCGCTGACGGTCGCACAGGGGTTCGCGCTGCTCTCCGTGCCCTCGTCGCTGGCCCAGGAGGCCATCGAACGCGATCTGCGCGAGCCCATCCTCCGTTCCCTCGGCCGTCGGCTCGGGCCTCAGGTGGAAGGGCTCGGCGTTCGCATCGCCGCCCCGACCACCCCGACCGTCGACCGGCAGACCAACACGCCGCGGCACGCGCGGATGACGAGCAGGCCGGAGCGCAACCGAGAGGGCCGTGCTCCCGCCGCCTACCCGGGTTCGGAGTTTCCCGGTCGCGATGCCTACCCGGGGCCACGTTATGCACAGCCCACCGACTTTCCTGCGGCGCCCGCGTACCACGACGGCTCCGACTACCCGGGCACCGAATACGGGCAGGACTTCGCGCCGCCGGAGGAGTACCGCCAGCCGGAGTACGCGCACGCCGACTATCCACCGCGCGGTGAGTACGCCACGACGGCCGAGCTGCCCATGATGTCCGGGCCCGACGCCGCGCCGCGCCGCGAACCCGGGCTTCCGCCGCGGCGAGAGCCCGCCATCCCTCCGGGGCAAGAGTCACTGTTCAATCCGGAGCCGTCGCCGAGCGGTGTGCGCGGCCCGCTGCGCGCGCCGATGCGCGAGACCACCGACGACGACACGGGCTTGGCGCACGATCCGGTGCGCGAGCCGGTGGGTGACCGCGACCAGGACGACGAGCCCGTGGTCAATGTCCGCAACTCCTGGCCCACTTACTTCGCCAAGTCGCAGGAAGCACCCGCTCCGTCGACGTCCTCGGCAAGTCTGAACGCGAAGTACACCTTCGAGACCTTCGTCATCGGCGCGTCCAACCGCTTCGCGCATGCCGCGGCCGTCGCCATCGCCGAAGCCCCGGCTCGGGCCTACAACCCGTTGTTCGTCTGGGGCGCATCGGGGTTGGGCAAGACCCATCTCTTGCACGCGGCCGGCCATTACGCACAGCGTCTCTTCCCCGGCATGCGGGTCAAGTACGTCTCGACCGAAGAGTTCACCAACGACTTCATCAACAGCCTGCGTGACGACCGCAAGGTCGCGTTCAAGCGCCGCTACCGCGAGACCGACATCCTGTTGGTCGACGACATCCAGTTCATCGAGGGCAAGGAAGGCATCCAAGAGGAGTTCTTCCACACCTTCAACACCCTGCACAACGCCAACAAGCAGATCGTCGTCTCCTCGGATCGTCCGCCCAAGCAACTGGCCACACTCGAAGAGCGGCTGCGGACCCGATTCGAATGGGGACTGATCACCGACGTACAGCCGCCGGAGCTGGAGACCCGCATCGCCATCCTGCGGAAGAAGGCGCGGATGGACCGGCTCGACGTACCGCACGACGTGCTGGAACTGATCGCAAGCCGGGTGGAGCGCAACATCCGCGAGCTGGAGGGCGCGCTGATCCGGGTGACCGCGTTCGCCTCGTTGAACGGCCAGCCGCTGGACCTTCCGCTGGCGGAAGTGGTGCTGCGCGATCTGATGCCGGACACCGCGGCCCTGGAGATCAACGCGGCCACGATCATGGCCGTCACTGCGGAGTATTTCAACACCACACTCGAAGAACTCACCGGTCCAGGTAAGGCGCGGCCGCTGGCCCAAGCCAGGCAGATCGCCATGTACCTCTGCCGCGAGCTGACCGACCTGTCCCTGCCGAAGATCGGCCAGGCATTCGGCCGCGACCACACCACGGTGATGTACGCGGAGAAGAAGGTACGCAAGGAGATGACCGAGCGGCGCCGCGTCTACGACCAGGTGCAAGAACTCACAGCCCGGATCAAGCAGCGCTCCCGCTGAGCGCTATCCACATCTGAGCACCGCCCCTGACCTGGGGCGGTGCTTTTTTGTGGGTTGTGGATTCCTCGAGGAATCCTTGTGGAGTCCTCGAGGAATCCACCGGTTTGTCCACGGATCCGTGCACAGGTCGGGGCAACCGCTCCCTCGAGTTCACTCACAGGGCGAATTCAACAGTTTCCCCAGGCAGAGTTGCGCACAGCCGCTGACCAGGGGAGTGTCCGGATCGGGCCTTGTGGAATCCTCGAGGAGTCCGTGTGGAGTCCTCGAGGATTCCTCGAGCTGTCCACGATCTCGTGCACATGTGTGAACAACCGGGTGAATCCGGTGGAACAACTCGAGGAGCGCTCGGGGATGAATCTGGGACAACCACGGAATCTCCACAGACGCCTCGTGTTCATCCTCGAGACACTCCATGGCCATCCCCACGGCACCACGCCCCCTGAACAGCGGTTTCGGCCGCAGTCCACAGAATCCACAGCGCCTACTACTACTTCAGTTCTTTTCATTAGAGATCTCTCTTCAAAACAGGGTGTGTGGAAAGTCGGTCGAGCGACGCACTTCGCCGTCCGCTCCCGGTTTCCGGCAAAGAAGAGGGACCGACCCGGAGCGGGATCACCCGTCCCGACGACCGATCGCCGGCGGCGTCCGCCCGACCACCGCACGCCCGGCCCGATCTCCCTCGCCGCCCCGCTCGTGTCCGCTCGTGGCTCGGCCATCGGCGGCACCGGAGGGTCGGGCTAGGTGCATGTCCCTCGCGCGGGTACGGTTTGATGTCGGTCGCCTGTGCCAGACTTCGAAGGCGGCCGATTCGGCAGGACCCTTTCGAGCACCGACACTGACGAGCCGACAACAGATCACGGAACCGGGAGAGGACAGATCGGGCGATGGAGCTTGCAAGCATGAAGTTTCGGGTCGCCCGCGAGGATTTCGCCGAGTCCGTCGCCTGGGTGGCGCGCAGTCTTCCGTCCCGGCCGCCGGTTCCGGTACTCGGCGGTGTGCTGCTGGTCGCCGACGAGGACGGCTTGACCGTCTCCGGCTTCGACTACGAGGTCTCCGCACAGGTACGGGTCGCGGCCGAGGTCGCGGGTCCCGGGCAGGTGCTGGTCTCCGGTCGTCTGCTCGCCGACATCACCAAGGCGCTGTCCAACAAGCCCGTCGACGTCTCCGTCGACGGCACGCGCGTGCTGATCACCTGTGGCAGCGCGAAGTTCTCCCTGCCGACCATGCCGGTGGAGGATTATCCCCAACTTCCCGAGGTGCCTCAGCAGACCGGTGCACTGAGCGTGGATGTCTTCGCCGAGGCGGTCGGTCAGGTCGCCGTCGCCGCCGGCCGCGACGACACCTTGCCCATGCTGACCGGTATCCGGGTGGAGATCGAGGGATCGCAGGTCGTGCTCGCGGCCACCGACCGGTTCCGCCTCGCCGTCCGGCACATCGAATGGCAGCCCGCACGCGCAGATATCGAGACTTCGGTACTCATTCCGGCCAGGACGCTGTCGGAGGCCGCCAAGACGCTCGGACCCTCCGACGCGCCCGTCCAGCTGTCCCTTGGCACCGGTGCGGGGTCGGACGGCCTGCTCGGCATCGTGAACGCGGGCCGCCGGACCACCACCCGCCTGCTGGACGCGGAATTCCCCAAGTTCCGCCAATTGCTCCCCAAGGAGCACACCTCGATCGCCACCCTGGCCGTCGCCGCGCTCACCGACGCCATCAAGCGCGTCGCGTTGGTCGCCGAACGCGGCGCGCAGGTGCGGCTGGAGTTCTCCGCCGACGGCCTGCTGCTGTCGGCGGGCGGCGACGATGCCGGCCGGGCCGAGGAGTGGCTGGAGGCGGATTTCCGCGGCGAATCCCTGACCATCGCGTTCAATCCCGGTTATCTCATCGACGGCCTGTCCGCGCTGCACGCCGACCGGGTCACCTTCGGCTTCACCACGCCGAGCAGGCCCGCCGTGCTGCTGCCCGCGTCGGAGGAAGAGCCCGAGGTACTCGACTCGGGGACGTTCGCGGCGCTGTCGAGCCCGTACATCTATCTGCTGATGCCGGTCCGGCTCCCGGGCTGATCGCCTGTGCACGATCTGGTTCCCGGCGGATCCGCTCCGCGTGATCCAGCGCGGGTGAGCGGTGCCGTCGCTGGAGAATTCCCAGCGACGGCAGAGAAATCGGTCGCCGCAAAGCGGAGGATCCACTTTATCCACAGGTGTTCCACAGGGGTATGGCTCGCCGAGCGGCATGCGCAGGACGCGCCAGCAATGCTTCCACCGGCGGAAATGTCCGCTTCGACGCAGGCAGGGGCGCGATAGCGGATGTTCGTCCGAGCTCTGTCGCTGCGTGACTTCCGCTCGTGGGAGCATGCCGAACTGGATTTATCCCCAGGTCGAACCGTTTTCTTGGGATCGAACGGCAACGGCAAGACGAACCTGCTGGAAGCGATCGGCTACCTGGCCACGCTCGGGTCGCATCGCGTCGCCACGGAAGCTCCGTTGATCCGGACCGGGACCGAGCGCGCCCGGATCGGCGCCACGGTGGTCAACGCCGGCCGCGAGCTGCGCATCGATGTCGAGCTGAATCAGGGCAGTGCGAACCGCGCGCAGATCAACCGCTCGCCGGTCCGCCGGACCCGGGAGATCCTGGGGATCCTGCAGACGGTGTTGTTCGCCCCGGAGGATCTCGCTCTGGTCCGCGGCGATCCCGGGGAACGCCGTCGATTCATGGACGAGTTGTGCACAAGTCGCCTCCCCCGGCTGGCCGCGGTCCGCAGCGACTACGACCGGGTGCTGCGCCAGCGCTCGGCGCTGTTGAAAACCGCTGGGCGACAGGCCAGGTCGAAGGCCGACCTGAGCACTCTGGACGTGTGGGACGGGCACCTCGCCGAGCATGCGTCCGTCCTGCTCGTCCAACGGCTGCGTTTGGTGCACGATCTCGCGCCCTATCTCGCCCAGTCCTATGCGTCGATCGCCCCCGAATCCCGGCCCGCGTCGATCGCGTATCGCAGCGCCGCGCTTCCCCCCGAGTTCCTGGATCCGGCCAGGCCTCCACGCCCGGAGGACACCGAGGAGCTCGCGGCGATCATGCTGCGTGAACTCGCCGCCGCGCGTCCGAGGGAACTCGAACGTGGTGTCTGCCTGATCGGTCCGCACCGCGACGACCTGGACCTGGTGTTGGGCGATTCGCCCGCGAAGGGGTTCGCCAGTCACGGCGAGTCCTGGTCGTTCGCGCTGGCATTGCGCTTGGGCGCGTTCGAGCTGCTGCGCGCCACCGGCGCCGAACCGGTCCTGCTGCTCGACGACGTGTTCGCCGAGCTCGACCGGCGTCGCCGCGCCGCGCTGGCGGCCGTCGCCGCGAGCGCGGAACAAGTGCTGATCACAGCGGCCGTGCCGGAGGACGTGCCCGGCGAACTCGCCGCGCTGCCGCTGCGCGTCGAGACGGCGGGTGGCCCCGACGGCCGTGTTTCGCGGATCCTCGCCGAGGATCGGTCCGGCAGCGGAGGTTTCGACGGCAAACAACGGCAGGACCACGCCACGCCTCCGGCAGCCGAGGGCGAACGTGATCCGGTCACCGGATCGACGGAATCGCGGGCGCCCTAGCCATCCACAGGCGAAGTGGACAGAATCGCCATACACCGCCCCGGTCCACTACAGTGACCTCTCGTCGGGATCGTCGATCGAGTTCTCAACAGTTGAGACCGATTCCCCAACACCTGTGGAAAACTCGTCCGGTCACGCTTGCCCGCTTCCCCGAAACCTCACCCAGCAACAGCTGAGCAAGTCATCGAACTTTGCCGGAAAAAGCCAGTTTGGGCGGGGAACAGAGCGTTCAAACCGCTGCCTGCGGCAGGCAGTAGGCGGGATTCTCGATGCAGGCAACCTTGTGCGACGGCTGGGGACAACTCGATCGAAGCTGGGGACAAATCATCGGACGCGGAGAAAGAGGGGCGATGAGCGATCAGCCTCCGGAGCCCGGATCCGCCGAATCCACCGGACCGGAACCCGAACTGCGCGGAATCGACCTGGCCCGGCGTGCCCTGGAGGAAGCGCGTGCGGCGGCACGGGCGAGCGGAAAATCCGTCGGTCAGGGGCGTTCCTCGCCTCAGCGCAGGCTGCGAACGGGTGGCCGCAGACGAACCGGATGGTCGGGCGCGGGTCCGGATGATCGCGATCCACAGTTGTTGTCCAAGCTGGCCGGCTCCATCGCCAGGAGCCGCGGCTGGTCGAACCGAGTCGCCGAGGGCATGGTCTTCGGTCGCTGGGCGGGCGTGGTCGGCGAGGACATCGCCGCGCACGCCACACCGGTCACCCTGAAGGACGGCGTATTGAGTATCTCCGCCGAGTCGACCGCCTGGGCGACGCAGCTGCGGATGCTGCAAAGCCAGATCCTCGCGAAGATCAATGCCGCGGTCGGGCAGGGGGTGGTGACCTCACTGAAGATCTCGGGGCCCGCTGCGCCGAGCTGGCGCAAGGGCGAGCGTCATATCAAAGGTCGCGGACCGCGCGACACCTACGGATGACCACGGTGGCCAGTATCTGATACCGAGTGTTACGTTTATTCGGGGCGTTTCACGTGGAACGCCCCGGTTCGACGTCCCATCGGAAGCCCACGGCGTCGGATCGAAGCGTCCGCGCAGAAGGAATCTCGATGACGATCACCACCTCGGTCGGCCCGTTCCCCGCGACTGCGACCCGGACGGTTCACCGAGGCGACGTCGAGCTCGCGGTCTACGAGTGCGGCAATCCCGAGGGTGTTCCGATACTGCTGATCCATGGTTGGCCCGATACTCATCTGCTGTGGAGCCGGGTGGCGGGCCTGCTCGGCGGCCGTCATCGCGTGATCGCCTTCGACAACCGTGGCGCGGGGAGCAGTTCGGCGCCGGAAGCGGTCGAGGCCTACCGGATCGAAGAGCTCGCGGCGGATGTCCGCGCGGTCATCGCCGCGGTCGCGCCCGGTGAGCGGGTGCACGTCCTCGGGCACGACTGGGGATCGGTGATCGGGTGGGAGTTGGTGGCCGCTACGGACGCCGCATCCGTCATCGCGTCCTTCACCTCGGTGTCCGGTCCGAATCTGGATTTCCTCGGCGCCTATCTGCGTGGACCGCTCACCTCGGCGCGGCTGCGCGGCGCGCTGACCCAAGCCGTGGCCTCGGCCTACACCGTCGCCTTCCAGATCCCCAAGCTGCCGGATCCGGCACTGCGCGTGTTGTCCAGCCGCTGGCCGCGATTCCTCGCGTTCTTCGACGGCCTGGACCCCGCGCTGGTAGAGACGGCGCCGACGCTGCGCACAGATATGGTCAACAACCTGAAGCTCTATCGAGCGAACATCCGGACCCACCTGCGTCATCCCCGACCGCGCCCGATCGAGGTGCCCGTCCAGTTGATCGTGGCCACCGGCGACCGCGCCGTGCGGCCCGTGGTGAACGCCGAGGCCGACCGGTGGGTGCCGCATCTGAGCCGGGTCGAGATCCCGGCGCGGCACTGGTCGCCGATCTCACACCCAGCGGAGCTGGCGCGCCACACCGCCGCGTTCATCGCTCGGGTCGACGCCGCTCGCTGATCCCGGGCGCTCGAAGGTTCGCCCTGCCAACGCATCTCTCAGCCCACTTCTGATGGATCGAAACCGGCGGGAGGCGGAACCGAGTCACCGAATTCCGATTTCTCGCATCCACGCCGCCGTGAGGGGTGTCGGAGGTGGGTTGTAAGTTGGCTGTACCAGTAGGATGGTGACGTAACTAGCGGCGATACCTTCGGCGCGTTCCGCACAGTCCGCGCGTGGACCCTAATTCTCCAGCAGGCATCACCAGGGCCCCACGTGTGCTGTCCGATCGCTCTATGCCGGGATCAGCAAGTAAGGAGAGCTACCGACCAGTGGCTGCCAAAGACTCCAACGCATCGGGTTCGACCAGAGCGACCGGGAAGCAGGACTACGGTGCCTCCTCCATCACGGTTCTCGAGGGACTCGAGGCGGTTCGCAAGCGTCCGGGCATGTACATCGGCTCCACCGGTGAGCGCGGTCTGCACCACCTGATCTGGGAGGTCGTCGACAACTCCGTCGACGAGGCGATGGCCGGATACGCGACGAAGGTCGAGGTCACTCTGCTGGCCGACGGCGGCGTCGAAGTGATCGACGACGGCCGCGGCATCCCGGTGGAGATGCACGCGCAGGGTATCCCGACCATCGAGGTCGTCATGACCCAGCTGCACGCGGGCGGCAAGTTCGACTCCGAGTCCTACGCGGTGTCCGGTGGTCTGCACGGCGTCGGCATCTCCGTGGTCAACGCGCTGTCGACGCGGCTGGAGGCCGAGATCGACACCGGTGGCTATCACTGGACCCAGGAATACAAGGACGCGAAGCCCGGCAAGCTCATCCAGGGCGAGCCGACGAAGCGGACCGGTACCACCATCCGGTTCTGGCCGGATCCGGACATCTTCGAGACCACCACCTTCAACTTCGAGACCGTCGCGCGCCGGTTGCAGGAGATGGCGTTCCTGAACAAGGGTCTCACCATCGTCCTCACCGACCAGCGGGTCAGCGACACCGAGATCACCGACGAGGTGGTCAGCGAAACCGCCGAGGCGCCCAAGCACGCCGAAGAGGGCGCAGCGCCCGCCGAGCACAAGGTGAAGTCCCGGACCTACCACTACCCGGGCGGTCTGGAGGACTTCGTCCGTCACATCAACCGGACCAAGCAGCCGATCCACAACTCGGTCGTCGCGTTCACCGGTAAGGGCACCGGCCACGAACTCGAGGTCGCGATGCAGTGGAACTCCGGTTACTCGGAGTCGGTGCACACCTTCGCCAACACCATCAACACCCATGAGGGCGGTACGCACGAAGAGGGCTTCCGCGCGGCGCTGACCACTGTGGTCAACAAGTACGCCAAGGACAAAAAGCTCATCAAGGAGAAGGACGGCAACCTCACCGGTGACGACATCCGGGAGGGCCTGGCCGCCATCGTGAGCGTCAAGGTCGGCGAGCCGCAGTTCGAGGGCCAGACCAAGACCAAGCTGGGCAACACCGAGGTGAAGTCGTTCGTGCAGCGCACCTGCAACGAGCACCTCACCCACTGGTTCGAGGCCAACCCGGCCGACGCGAAGACCATCGTCAACAAGGCGGTGTCCTCGGCGCAGGCCCGCGTCGCCGCCCGCAAGGCCCGCGAGCTGGTGCGCCGCAAGTCCGCCACCGACCTGGGCGGACTGCCCGGCAAGCTGGCCGACTGCCGGTCGAAGGACCCGAGCAAGTCCGAGATCTACATCGTGGAGGGCGACTCCGCGGGCGGCTCGGCCAAGTCCGGCCGCGACTCGATGTACCAGGCGATCCTGCCGCTGCGCGGCAAGATCATCAACGTCGAGAAGGCGCGCATCGACAAGGTCCTCAAGAACAACGAGGTCCAGTCGATCATCACCGCGTTCGGCACCGGCATCCACGACGAGTTCGACATCAGCAAGCTGCGGTATCACAAGATCGTGCTGATGGCCGACGCCGACGTCGACGGCCAGCACATCTCCACGCTGCTGCTGACCCTGCTCTTCCGCTTCATGCGCCCGCTGGTCGAGCATGGGCACGTCTACCTGGCGCAGCCGCCGTTGTACAAGCTGAAGTGGCAGCGCAGCGAGCCGGAGTTCGCCTACTCCGACCGGGAACGCGACGGCCTGCTGGAACGCGGTCTCGCCGCGGGCAAGAAGATCAACAAGGACGACGGCATCCAGCGCTACAAGGGTCTGGGCGAGATGAATCCGAAGGAACTCTGGGAGACCACCATGGATCCCAGTGTCCGGGTGCTTCGTCAAGTGACGTTGGACGACGCGGCCGCGGCCGACGAGTTGTTCAGCGTGCTGATGGGCGAGGACGTGGAGGCCCGCCGCAGCTTCATCACCCGTAACGCCAAGGACGTCCGCTTCCTCGACGTGTGACCTGCCCGAGGCGCCGCCGATGGCGGTGGCGCCCGGCAGTTTTCGCACGTCAGCCCGTTAAGGAGACTTCATGACCGACATCACCCTGCCGCCGGACGGTGCGGGCGACCGCGTCGAACCGGTCGATATCCAGCTGGAGATGCAGAACAGCTACATCGATTACGCGATGAGCGTGATCGTCGGCCGCGCGCTACCCGAGGTGCGCGACGGCCTCAAGCCGGTACATCGCCGCATTCTCTACGCCATGTACGACAACGGGTACCGGCCTGATCGCGGATACGTGAAGTCCGCGCGCCCGGTGTCGGACACGATGGGTAACTACCACCCGCACGGCGACTCGGCGATCTACGACACCTTGGTGCGTATGGCGCAGCCGTGGGCGATGCGCTACCCGCTGGTGGACGGCCAGGGCAATTTCGGCAGTCGCGGTAACGACGGCGCGGCGGCCATGCGTTACACCGAGTGCCGCCTCACGCCGCTGGCGATGGAGATGTTGCGCGAGATCGACCACGAGACGGTCGATTTCGTCCCCAACTACGACGGCAAGACGCAGGAACCGGTGGTCCTGCCGAGCCGCGTGCCGAACATGCTGATGAACGGCAGCAACGGCATCGCGGTCGGCATGGCGACCAACATCCCGCCGCACAACCTGACCGAGCTCGCCGCCGCCATCTACTGGGCGCTGGACAACCACGCCGCCGACGAGGAGGCCACCCTCGCCGCGTGCATGGAGCGGATCAAGGGCCCGGACTTCCCGACCGCGGGCCTGATCGTAGGCACCCAGGGCATCCACGACGCGTACACCACCGGCCGCGGTTCGATCAAGATGCGCGGTGTCGTGGAGATCGAGGAGGACAATCGCGGCCGCACCACGATCGTCATCACCGAGCTGCCCTATCAGGTCAACACCGACAACTTCATCAACGCGATCGCCGAGCAGGTCAAGGACGGCAGGATCGCCGGGATCGCCGACATCCACGACGAGTCCTCCGACCGCGTCGGCCTGCGCATCGTGGTGACGGTCAAGCGTGACGCCGTCGCCAAGGTCGTGCTGAACAACCTGTACAAGCACACCCAGCTGCAGACCAGCTTCGGCGCCAACATGCTGTCCATCGTCGATGGCGTGCCGCGCACGCTGCGCCTGGACCAGATGATCCGGTTCTACGTCAACCACCAGTTGGACGTCATCGTCCGGCGCACCAGGTACTTGCTGCGCAAGGCGGAGGAGCGGGCGCACATCCTGCGCGGCCTGGTCAAGGCGCTCGATGCGCTCGACGAGGTCATCGCGCTGATCCGCCGCTCGGCCAACACCGACACCGCGCGCACCGGCCTGATGCAGCTGCTCGACATCGACGAAATCCAGGCGACCGCGATCCTGGACATGCAGCTGCGGCGGCTCTCGGCGCTGGAGCGGCAGAAGATCGTCGACGATCTGGCCAAGATCGAAGCCGAGATCGCCGATTACAAGGACATTCTCGACAAGCCGGAGCGGCAGCGCGCGATCGTGCGCGACGAGCTGGCCGAGATCGTGGAGAAGTACGGCGACGATCGGCGCACCCAGATCGTCTCGGCGGACGGTGACGTGGCCGACGAGGATCTGATCGCTCGCGAAGACGTGGTCGTCACGATCACCGAGACCGGCTATGCCAAGCGCACCAAGACCGATCTCTACCGCAGCCAGAAGCGCGGCGGCAAGGGCGTGCAGGGCGCGGGCCTCAAGCAGGACGACATCGTCAAGCACTTCTTCATCACCTCGACGCACGACTGGCTGCTGTTCTTCACGAACAAGGGCCGGGTCTACCGCGCCAAGGCCTATGAACTGCCCGAGGCCAACCGCACCGCGCGCGGCCAGCACGTGGCCAACCTGCTGGCCTTCCAGCCGGACGAGAAGATCGCCCAGATCATCCAGATCAAGTCCTACGATGACGCGCCGTACCTGGTGCTCGCCACCAAGAACGGCCTGGTGAAGAAGTCGAAACTGACCGACTTCGACTCCAACCGCAGCGGCGGCATCGTCGCGGTGAATCTGCGCGACGAGGACGAATTGGTCGGCGCCGTGCTCTGCTCGGCCGACGACGATCTGCTCCTGGTCTCCGCTCTCGGCCAGTCGATCCGGTTCTCGGCCACCGACGAGGCGTTGCGTCCGATGGGGCGCGCCACCTCCGGCGTGCAGGGCATGCGGTTCAACGACAGCGATGAGTTGTTGTCGCTCAACGTGGTCCGCGCCGGCACATATCTGCTGGTCGCCACGTCCGGCGGTTACGCGAAGCGGACCGCGATCGAGGAGTACACCGCGCAGGGCCGCGGTGGTAAAGGTGTATTGACCATCCAGTTCGACGCGAAACGTGGCACCCTGGTCGGGGCGCTCATCGTCGACGACGAAGATGAGTTGTACGCGATCACCTCCGGGGGCGGCGTCATCCGGACGGCGGCTAAGCAGGTTCGTAAGGCTGGACGACAGACCAAGGGCGTGCGATTGATGAACCTCGCCGAGGGCGATACCTTGCTTGCGATCGCGCGCAATGCCGATGAGCCCGATCCCGATCAGGTCTCCGGTGGCGGCGACACCGGCTCCTCCGAGAAGTAACCCAACAGCGGCGGCAACGAACGGATCTAAGGATTCCCATTGACCACTCCGAATCAGCCGAATGACGAGCGGCACCAGACGAACGGTGTGACCGAGCGGATCGCACCGTCACCGATTCCGCCGCGGCCGATCCCACGGCCGGTCGCCTCGGCCGAGAACGGTCAAGGCCAGCAGAGCGGCGGCCAGCCGGGCGGTCACCCTGGTGGCGGCCATCCCGGTGGGCCGCAGCCGGGTGGTCCGCAGGGCCAGTCGAACGGGCCGCAGTCCGGCGGTCATCCGGGTGGCCAGCCGGGCAACCAGCCCGGCGGCAACCAGCCGCGCGAGATCCGCGATCCGCAGGTCGCGCAGCAGCAGGGCGCGCCCGACCAGGCGCCCGGAGGCGACGGCCAGGATCGCTTCGACCAGAAGACGACTCGGATCCCCAATCAGGCCCCGCAGTCCGCGCCCGAGAGCGAGGACAAGCAGCCGGTGGGCGCCGCCAATGGCGGACAGCAGTCGCCGTATCAGGATGGGTGGGCGCAGCTGCCGCAGCGGGAGCCGCAGTCCAACCTGTACCGCCCGGGGCAGGCCCCGGTCACCGGCCGCCCGACCTCGGGCGGTGCGGGCGGCGGCCTCGGCGGTAGCACGTCCAACGCGCGTACCACCGCCGACTTGGCCGCCAAGGCGGCGCGCAAGGAAGCGGCGATGGTGAAGTCCGTCGGCATCGACGGCCCCACCCGCAGCATCGCGCGGCCGGAACTGATCAAGGACATGCCGGACCTGTCCGAGATCCGGCATCCGCTGCCGCAGACCGAAGCCGCGGGCCAGCAGTCCGGGCCGGTTTCGCCCGCGGTTCCGGTCGCGGTCGCGGCGGTCGCCTCCGGCGAGCCGCTGCGGGCCACCGTGCAGATCCGTCGCATCGACCCTTGGTCGACGCTGAAGATCTCGCTGGTCATCAGTGTGGCGATGTTCTTCGTGTGGATGCTGGCGGTCGGCCTGCTGTACATCGTGCTCGAGGGCATGGGCGTGTGGGAGCGGCTGAACAACACGTTCACCGACATGGTGTCCCAGGACAGCGGTTCGGTGGGACTGATCGACGCGGGCACCGTGTTCGGGTACGCGGGCGTGATCGGCTTGATCAACGTCGTGCTGTTCACCGCGCTCGGCACCGTCGGCACCTTCATCTACAACCAGTGCTGCGACCTCGTCGGCGGCATCCAGGTCACCCTGGCCGACCCCGACTAGTCCCGGAACGTCCAGACGGCCGGTACTCGCCCAACGGGCAGAGTGCCGGCCGTTTTCGTGGATGCTGTCGCCTGACGGACTGTCATACCGGCGGCGCTGGACAGCGGCTGTCGCTGCCGCCGCAAGTGCGCCTCGCTAAGGCTTCTACCAGCCGTTTTGGTTCAGTGGATAGGTGTTGTGTAGTCTCTACACGTCGTTGTTCATGCAAACAACACAAACTACGGGCCTATAGCTCAGGCGGTTAGAGCGCTTCGCTGATAACGAAGAGGTCGGAGGTTCAAGTCCTCCTAGGCCCACCCACGAACCTGCAGGTCAGGACCACATTCGCGGCTCTGAGCACCTGCGTTATGTCACAATGGTGTCACAGCAGGGCTTTTGACCCGCATCTCGAGGCGTTTCCGACCCAGGAGACACCTTCACATGTTCACTCCGCGCCCCCGGCGCCGCTCCGACGGTTCGATCGCCTGGCAGGTCCAGTTCGAGTACGAGGACGAGGATGGCGTCCGTCGCCGCTCCTCGGAAACATTCGACGACTTCGCGCCCGCGGAACGCTGGGCCGGACTCGTCGATCGCATCGGCGTCCACGAGGCGCTGAAAGTGCTGGAAGTCCAGCGCCGCGATGGCAGCGGTGTCCGCTTGACCGACTGGCTGACCCGCTACACCGACCGGCTGCGCGGCGTCTCCGAACCTGTCCGGCGCAAGTACCACGCCTACATCCGCAACGACATCGCGCCGTTCTTCGGCGACACCACCGTCGACGCCGTCACCCAGGATCTCGACGCCGCGTGGATCGGATACCTGGAACAGGACAAGGGCAACTCACCCAAGACCATCCACAACAAGCACGGCTTCCTCTCGGGCGGGATGCGGGCGGCCACGCTGGAACGACCCGAACCGCTGATCACCTACAACCCCTGCGCGGGCATGCGGCTGCCCCGCCACGACGCGCCCGAACTCGACATCTTCGACAACGACGAGTGGGAACTGTTCGAACAATTGCTCGGACAGCGCTGGCGCGCGCTGGCGGAGTTCGGCCTGGTATCCATGGCCCGGCCCAGCGAGATCTTCGCCCTGCTCGTCGACGACATCGAGCCCGACACCGGTGCGGTGCGCATCAGCAAGGCGTGGAAGGACAGCGGCAGCCGCCTCACCCTCGGCAAGCCCAAGACGAAACGCGGCGTGCGCACGATTCACGTGCCGCTGGCGACACTCGAGCGACTGGACCTCGATCGTCCCGGCGACGAGCTGCTGTTCCACACCGTCAACGACACGCCGATCACGGCGGGCTACTTCCACAATCGCGGCTGGCAGCCCGCGTTGCGCCGACTGAAGGCCCTCGCGGAAGGTGATTTCGAGCCGTTCAGCAAGAAGGCGTTGTGGCGCGGCGCGAGCCCCGAGCAGTTGATCGCCCACTACGGCAAGGCGATCACAACACTGCAGCGCAAGCGCCTGACTCCGTACACGCTGCGGCACACCGGCATCTCGTGGAAGTTGCAGGACGGCGTACCGATCTTCGTGGTCTCCCGTGACGCCGGACACGAATCGGTCACCATCACCGACCGCCGCTACGGCCACAACGACCGCACCGCGAGCGCCTCCGCGGCCCAGGTCATCGCCGCGCGACTTCCCCAAGTCCGCGCGCGCATGCTCACCCTCGTCGCCTGACCGACCGCATCCAGCCCCCTGATCCGCATTCCGTTCCATTCCAGAGATGGAATGGAACGGAATGCAACGGAATGGAATGGAATCCCATGCTGACAGCCGTTGACCTCGCGGCGACCGGCACCGAACCGGCCCGCTGCCACTTCCCCCACTGCACAGCCCCCGTCCCGCCACGCGCACCCGGACAGCCCGGAGCACCGCGCCAATACTGCGACAACCCCGAGCACAACGCGCAGAAGGCACTGCGCCGCCGGATGAAAGAAGCCGACCGCGATGCCAGCGCTGCACCCACGCGGCCGTCGCTGCGGCCGGTCACCGACGGCATGCTCACTCTCGCCGCGCTTCTGGACCGCTACGAGCACCTTCGAGGAGACCTCGCTGCGGTCGCCACCGACACCGCCGAGCTGATCACCGAACTGACCGACCCGGGCGTGGTCGACCGGGAGATCGCCGAGATCCAGCGCGAGGCCACCCGCCGCATCACCGCCGCCGAACAAGCCCGCGCCGACGCCGAGCAAGCGGCAGCGACGATGCGCGAGCGCCTCGATCGAGCCGTCGAGCTCGAACAGCTCGCCATCGCCGCTGCCGAGGAAGCGACCGAGAATGCCGAGCAGGCCACCGCCCGCCTCGCGCAGGTGGAGTCGGAGGCAGCGGCGCGGATCGCCGAGGCCGAGGCGGACCGGGACCGGGTGTATGAGGAAGCCGAAACGGTACTCGCCGAGATGCGCGGCCACGTCGACAACGCTCGCGTCGCACACGCGCGAGCCGAGGCAGAACGCGATGCGGCTCGTCAGCAAGTCGAGTCGACCGCTGCGGAGAACCAGCGGCTAAGTGACCAACTCGACCACGAGAGAACCGAACACCGCCAGCAGCTCGAACGCCGGGATGCCGACTACTCTCGCGCGATCACCGCAGCCCACGCAATGGCCGACCGCGCGGCCCGCGAGCACCGTCAGCAGCTGACCGAGGTGCTACGCGGAAACAGCCACGGGGAACAACCGCCCGTTCTGCGCGCGGGCGCAGCTGGCGAGGACGATGACGATCGCTGACTCATAGGTCTCACCGTTCGCAGGTGGACCCGGCACCGCCCTGGGTTCGGGCCAGGAGGATAAAACTCCTGGCCCGAACCCAGGGCGCACCCGTCACGCTCCTGCTCATCCTCCATCAGGACAACGCGGCGAGAGACCCAGTGCGCTAGATCCATCATTGCAGTCGGGAGAACACCTGGAGGACTCGTCTCCTTGCCCTGCGGATCGTGCGGCATCGCGGCGTTGACGAAGAAACTCGGACCAGATTCGGGCCGATTCCGCAGACGTAGGTCCGCCGTTGAGCGGCGGTTCAGGGTTCGGCGCAGGACGCAGGTGAAGTGTCATGCATTCTTTGACGTGCCCGCTGCTAAGCCGGTTCCGCTGTCGCCGATGCTCTCAATGCGCGTTGGCGCACGGCGGTCCGACGGATTCGCGGTGAGGCCCCGGTTGCACCTGCCGGTCACGCTCTCGCCCAACTCGATCGCGAGCTCGACGCGCACATGGTCACGCAGCGCGACGGTGTCCGTAGTCGCTCAGCGGAATCCGCTGGTCAAGCGCTGGGCTCGGTAGCTGTGGTACGACGTATACCGCGGCCATCCCCAGGAACTCGACAGTTGATCAACACGTGCAGCCAAGTTATCCACAGCTGCGTGCACAGCTCGGTTTGGTGTTAGCCGGTGGGGTCGCCTAGGTTCGCCCTCAGTTGCCCAGCGACAGAGGAAATTCGACGCCGCGATGGGGAGATATGTGTGTTTCACATCGCTGTTTCACGGCGCTCTTTTGCGTCGGCCCTCATGGCTAGGCTTCCACCCACCGAACGTCGATTGCGGCTTCCGCATCCCGGAACCGCTGTGTCGCTATCGACCTCGGCACCAGCGCGGCCCCCGCCTGGGCATAGGCAGGGGCCGCAGTACACCTACACCTCCACTGTGTCAACCGATGAAAGGAAGTACAGGCAGCATGAGCTTATCGGTCGAGCCTGACAACACCCAGCCGTATCCCGTCGATCCGAAAGGGCCGGAGACCCATCCTCTGGTGGTGTTGTCTCTGACGCCGGGCTTGTCAGTGGCCATAAAGGTGGCGTCATGACCCGGTCCGAGTTGGTGAACAAACGCACTCGGGAGGCAGTGCGTGATCAGATGAGCGGCACTGTGCTGCGCGAAATCGACGAGATGTGGCAAGACGAACTCTTCGCTCCACCGGAGCAAGATCCTGAGCCGGTCGGCGGTGAGCGTGTGACCCGCTTTCAGGGGTACCTGGATCAGGTCGACTGGACTGACCCGGGACAGGTCTCCCGCGCGCTACGCGTTTTCGAAGTGGCGCTACGACATCTCTTCCACCATCCCTGGGCGCCTGACTGGGACCCCTCCGAGAACATCGAGCGACTCCGAAGGCTCTTCGCGCGTGACGGCTATACCTTTGACAACCAAGGCCGGATCACTGGCGGGCCGCCGATCGTGCTGAGGCGGGAGGATTTGGGCGATCTCCGCGACGCAACGGTGATCTTCGAGCACCTGGACCGTATCGATCATGCCGTTGCCCGAGACGACCCTGCGCTGGCGATCGGTTCAGCGAAAGAACTTGTGGAGAGCACTGCGAAACTCGTGCTCCGGGAGCGGGGCGTGCCTTTCGACAGCGGCCACGACCTTCCGAAGCTCGCCCGTATGGCCGAAGAAGCGCTACTGGTCCATCCCTCCCAGGCAAAGCCCGGACCGGACGACTCCTCGACCATCCGGAAGGTACTCGGCGCAGCGCTCACGATCACTAGCGGAATCGCCGAGCTGCGAAACGACTATGGCACCGGCCATGGACGAGACACTGCTCCGTCGGGCCTGGGACCTCGTCATGCGCGGCTGGCTGTGAACGGGGCACGGCTGTGGTGTCAGTTCATGCTCGACACCCTCGCCGATTCGAAGGCCCCCTGGCGTGGCACCGCGCCGGCCGGTGCTGGCGGCGCTCTCAACGACCAGCGCGTGGAGGACCAGAACGCATCGGAGCCGATCTTGTAAATCCGAAATGATGGGGTGTGGGTCGTTGTCCGGCCAACAGGAGATCGCGCGTTCGCTGCGAGGGCCGGCGGCGATCCACCCCCTGTCAGCTTCTGCACCGCGGCGGGGAAGCCAGTCGGCCGCGCCATTGCTGCGGGACAGGCGGTCGATTTCACCGTGTGGCCCGGCTACGTCAACCGAGAGGCGCTCTGGGAAGCGCTGGTGGAGTAAGCCGACGCCGCGGCCGAGCTGCGCAGCATGGCCGACTACCTCGCCGAGGGCAACCTCACCGCGGTCGCGGCACGTGACGACGCGATCGCCCAGCGCCAGGCCGCCGCCAGCCACTGCACTTTCTGCGGGACGGCGTACCCCGGGGGGCGCGATGACCGACACCGAAGCCGTCGACTTGCACGCCATCGCTCGCCTCGACGACGCCGCGGATGCGGTCGCGATCTTTACGCCTGCGAGTTGTTCCACAGCGCCGACGGCAGCCTCTACGGCCGCCACGTCAGCTGCCGATGGGAATTCATTGCTACCGGACCTGGTGCGGCGGCCAGCCTCGACGCGCTCGACCAGGCGCTCACCGCCGCCGGGTACACCCGCACCAGCGACTGGCGGCGCAAGACGTGCGGTACTTCACCGTCGCCACCATCCGAATCGAGGACATCTGACCGACCCGTGAGGAGCCGCACTGCGACAGCCCTGGACTCGTTTCCGGGCTGTTCGTCGTGTTCGGCTACTTCCTGATTCAGACTGATCGAACCCCGGCTGGTACAGATCCGAACAGGTGTACAAGAAGTTCGCCGCGCATCCGAACACGGCGGTGACAAGCCGACGATCAAGCGCAGCGACACCAAATCCGTGTGCTTCACACCGGATAGAGAAGTGCCGCTATCCCGGGTAAACGTCGACCGGCGACCGGGCGATGGACCGGTTGGGTGACGGGATCTGGTTAGTCCTCAAGCCGTTTCGGATACTGCACCGCGCGACCGCGGGAGGGTCGGCGTAGGTATGCGTCGGCGAACTCCACTAAACTCTCACGGGTCCGACTCGGCAAGCTTCACGCTATCCGATTCCAGGTGCATGACGCCGTTCCCGGTCTCCGATCGGGATCGGGATGGCCCCGATCCGGGCCGCTCGCAAGGGCGGTCGGATACGCCCTTCGCGGGCGGTCATACACCTCTAAGGAACCGAACAGTGGAAGACCACGGATCGGATGTTCCGAAGGCGAAAACCCCTTGGTGGGTCCGCCTGAGGAAAGCGGTCGTTAAGGGAGTTCAGATCGGCTCGTTCATGCTGAACGTCGAGCGGCTTCTCGAAAGAGAAGCGGACGCCAGCTGGATGACCACTGTCACTCAACTGGCGTCCGCGATGGTGCACGCGGTACTGGATTTCCTGCCCTGATCCACGTGTCCCGGTGTCCAAGAGCCCGGCGTAGGTCTGCAGCCTCGTCGGGCTTCTTGGCTCTCAGCGTTTGATTGCGCCGTGCAAAGTTAACCCGTTACGTTGACGACTTTACCAGCGGCCCGTGCATTTTGTGATCCGGGTCACGATGTGTCGAGTAGCTCAGATCACACCAAATCTGGACTCAACCACAGTTGATCTTCACAAAACCACTGGTCGAGCCACTTCAACCTTGAGCTATCGCGCGGCGAGTAATACCTCTCAGCTATATGTCACTCTGTGACGAAAACGGCCGATTGGCAACCTTTTACCGCTAGCTTTACCGCTAGCTTTTACCGGGCCTTCCCGGGGGTCCTTCATCGCGTCGGCGGTCAGGCTGCGGGCGACCTGGGACGCGCTTATGCAGTGAGCGGCACTCAGCCACCTGCGACTTGCCCGATTGCGATGGCGTCGGCGAAGTCTGGGAGGACGCTGTCGAGAGCTGGGTGGAAGGCTGTGCTCACGCCGACGACGGTTCCGCCGAGTTTCCGGATATAGTCGGCGAGCTCGAGGTCGCATTGATCCCAGCACACGGACCCCGGCGGTGAAGCGGGCGGCCCCGTACATTTTCAGCGCATGAGCTTTCTGGATGCGATCTCGGCTGAGCGCGCCGAGCGGATCAGGCACGACCATGAGAAGACGAGCCAGCGGCTCGAATGGCTGGGCTCGCCGCACCCGCCAGCGGCAGGCAGCGCACTGGCCGGGGACGACAGGCTCTACCCGGCGTGGCCGACAAGTCAGGTCGCGCTCCAAGGGCTCATCTCAGCAACCGATCACCTCAGCCTGTTGTTCGAGTCGGTCCAGGTCCGGACCCGACCTATCGCACAGTTCACCCCGGCGCGGGCTTCCCTGTTCGCGGCATCGTGCACCATCTGGGTACTGAGTCCGAAACTCCGTGCGGACCGCCAGAGTCGCGCACTCTCTCTTGCCCATGAAGATTTCCGACAACTGCGAGCGTTGGTGACCGATATCGAAGGTGGCTCGATGGCGAGGCTCCTCACGCCTGAGCAGGCTTCCGCTGTGCGGACATACGTCGACACGCAGGTCAGCACAATCGAGCAGGTTCAAGGCTTCGACGGTGGAAAGCCCAGCGACACCCAGATTATCGAGCAGGCCGCCGCGTACATCGATCCCCAGAATGAAGGCGCCGCGCACGCCCTCAAGTTGCTGTGGCGCGTCAACTCTGGCCACGCCCACGGCCTCGGCTGGCCAGAACTACTGCGACACCCAGAGATCGTGTCGAGGAGCCAGAGCGATCCGAGCATCTACTACCGACAGGTCAAGGCTGATCCCGATGCCATCGCGCAGGCCATTGAAGCCGCCACCCTCGCCAGCGACGTGGCATTCCGGCTCTACCAACAGCGAGCAGCCTCACCCACATGTGACTGAAAGACGAGAGTCTCAAACCGATTCTGTCTCGAAACCAAGATCAAAAAATTCTAAGTCTGGTCAGACCCATCTTCACGATCAGCCTCAGGGCGGTTCACACCTGCATAGAGGCCCTTCCATGTATGTGACATGGCATCGAGTCTTGGCTGCTGTGACCGTGCCTGACATCTCGAGGCAGTCGCCGCCCACTACCAATTGCACGCTCGGCTGGCCATGTGGCCCCGGTGGCAAGCGGAGCTCGTGCGGCAGCGCCTTCAAGGCAACCCAGTCTGCGTAGTCACGCGCGCAGCGACGTCCACCAACCGCCGTCCACCAACGGGTCGGCCGATCAGCTCAGCAACGCTTCCAGATTCCCGCTGCGCCAGTAGGTGCCCCACGAGGCGAGCTCCTTGGGAGTGAGCATCCGCTCCGGCCGGAGCTGAAACCGCACGCCCTGAACGTCGACGTGGGTGTAGTGCTTGTCCCCCGTCGCGAAGTCGAACGTCACATCGCCGGGCCGCAGGGCTGTGGTCAGCTCGTCGTCGGCCGAGGCGTTGACCAAGTACTGGATCACCTCGATCTCGCTCGGCACAGGACCTCGCCATGACAGCACGAACCCTGGGTCGATCGGGCTGGGCCACAGATGAAATCCCAGGCTTCGTCCGAGAGGCCCGATGGAATCCAGCAGCAGGCTCAAGACCCGCCCGGCCACCTCGAAGGTGTGGGCATCTTCTCGCCGCGGCGATGAGGTCCTGCTTCGCGCGCCTGCCGTCATGCCGCGCGATCTTCCTCTCCTGCCCCGTCAATACCGCGACGGCACGCCGCAAAACCCACGCATCTGCGATCCGCAACCAGCCCTGTGACCGCCATGGTCGAACGGATGTACGTATTAACTTTTGTCGTGATAATATCTGCGCCATGATTAAGGTTCATGTGGAGCGTGTCCGTGCGGCCTTGTCGGATCTGTGTGAGCCGCTACACGACACGTTCACGTGGGCTGAGCAGATCCGTCGGGAGCGGCTGCCTGAACTCGACGAGGCCGAGCTCTATGGTTGGCATGCGACGCACACGATCCGCGCACTGGCCCACCACAAGCTTCGGCAGAAGAAGGGTCTGCTGGGTGCGTGGAAGCTGAGTGGCAAACATTCGCAGAACGGTGCGTTGTGGTTGACCGATGACAACTACCGGGTGCAGTTGCTTCACGCGCACGCCGACGACCACATCCCTCCGCCTGGCACGAACGCGGCGCGGCGGGCGTATTACAGCAATCCGCCGCTGCCGCGTCAGCTGTCTTTGACCGGGGAGGCGAACGACCGTCTGCTGGGGCTGTGGCGTATCGATCCGGAGTTGGCGACACCGAGCTTCCGGATCGTCCGTACGATCGGCCCGTGGAAGTGGGGCGAGAAGGCGAAGGTCGATCTCGAGTTCGTGCTTCCCGAGACGGCTGAGGAGTTGTCGGATCTGGAGTTTCAGCCGACCGATGAGGGGCTGGATCTGTTGATGCCGCCCGCGGATGGCGACGAGGAAGGCGGTGGTGATGCTCGCGGCGTCTCCGGGTGAACGGATACGCGCGCTGCGTGAGCTATTCGGGTTCACGCAGAGGCAGCTTGCTGAGATGACGGGGTTGGGACAGTCGCGGTTATCCGATGCCGAGAATCAGTTCCGCGATGTAACCGACGCGGAGCTGGAAGTCATCGCGACAGCGACCGGGACACCGCTGAGCTTTTTCTACGTCGAGTCGAACGCGATTCCGCTGGATTCGCTGCGCTTTCGCAAGCTGGCAGGCGCGAGCATCACGATGACTCGCCGGATACATCGCTGGTATCGCGAGAGCTACCGTGTGTCTGACGGGCTGATCACCGAGAGCAAGTACCCTGTCGCCGACCTACCTTTCGTCACTCAGGAATCGGTTAGTGACGACGAGATCAACGAGTTGGCCGACCAGACGCGGGAATCGCTGCGGCTCGCTCCGGACGCGCCGATTCCCCACCTGACGCGGGCACTGGAACGTGCAGGCGTCGCAGTGGCCCCCATCGTTCCTCCCCACATCGACGGTGATGAGGCGCCTGCGGGGGGCGGGCATTTCGGCGCGTCGTATTGGGGCGGTCTGGGCGCTAGTGCCCTGGTGGGATTCTTCCCTGGAACTCACGGCGATCGGCAGCGATTCACGATCGCGCACGAGGTGGGGCATTTGGTGCTGCACTCTTTTCGTCCCCGTGCGGCCGACCCGGAAGGCGAGGCGAACAAGTTCGCCGCCGCCTTGTTGGTGCCCCGGTCACGCGCTGTCGAAATCCTCTCCGACGCGACGACCCTGACCGACTTCGGACGGATCAAGGCAACGTGGGGTGTATCGATGCAAGCACTGATCATGAGGGCTTCAGCGCTGGAGTTGATCACCGACAGCCGCAAACGGTCATTGTTCGTGCAGTTATCGGCCAAAGGATGGCGACGAGAAGAACCTGTGGAGGTCGGCAACGAGAGTCCGTTGCTGCTGTGGACACTTCTCAGCCGACGGTTCGGGCCGCGGCCGTACCGCGCCGCCGCCGACGCCCTCGCAATTCCCCCGGCCGTGCTGCGATCGGTGGTGCCCACGCCTTACGAAAACCGCGGCGGCAAACCCACCACGGGATCGGTCTACGCCCTCGGTTCAAGCTCCAGCTAGGCGGATGCCGTTGTCGCGCTCAGCGCAGGAATTGCAGCATGGCGATGTAGTTCAGGGGCACTTGGATCGGGTCGCGGCACGGGTCGATCTTGAGCAGCAGGGTTGTGCGGTCGTCGGTAAGGCCGTGCAGGATGGCGGGGACATCGATCAGCCCAGCCTGTGTGAGAGTGGGTGGGTTTTCGATGGCCGGCACCTGGTTCGAATAGCGCTGTACACGCGGGGGCGTTCCGGCGGGTATTTGGAGCCGCACCTGGACCTCGAGAGTGTCGTACATCCCTGATTGGACGAAGCCGAGGGCGAATCGCTCGAGATCATCGATGCCGGGGATGAAGACCGAACCTCGGCGGTGGAAGGCTGCACGTGCTGTCCATGGTGTCCACTCGCCGCCGCGGTCATGGACGTGCGGGGGAAGGTCGGCGCCATGGGTGAATGGCCTGGGATGGGCTTGGAAGGGTGTGTCGGTGATCGCGGTGGCCAACCGGGTTCGTTCCGATTCGACCAGCCGTGATGGCCGGGCCGTCGGTGGCAGATCGATCGGATGGACGACGACTCCGAAGTCGCGCACCAGCCGGGACGCCGCGACGACGGGGTCGGTACCGGCTGCCAGCGCAGTGGAGCGGACGTTGCTGGAGATGGCGTGGGCTTGCTCGGCAGCGGCCTCGGGCACCCGCAGTACTGCCACGCAGGTCTCGGTGGAAGGAAATTGCCAGTCCGCGCTGCCGACGATCCGTAAGGGCATCAGCAGCGTGGGGTATTGGCTCAGGTACGCCAGTCGTGCACAGGAGTCGTGGTGCAGGGGCCATCCGGTAACCAGCAGGGCACGCTCTGGCCCGGTACCGCTGCTTGCGCGGTGTGCGTCGCGCAGGCTGTGAAGGGTCATCTCGGCTCGCTCTATCCACGCTGTGACCGTGCGGTCGCGAAGCGCGGCTAGGACCCGGTCGGCCCAGGTTTGCGGGGTATCGGCAGGATGTGGTGCCACACTCGGGTCAATGGGCAATTGGGTCAAGTCGCGGACGTGGGGGAGACGTTCGGCAAGAGATTGTTTGGCGCGTGCGGTGATGATGTCGGGATGGTTGGTCCCCTGCCGGTGTGCGCCCAGCCAGAGGTCGGCGACGTATGTCCACGCGTCGAAGCCGCGGTTTTTCGCAACGTAGGCTCGATGGTTCGGATCGGCGGCGCAGGTGATCCTCTGGAGCTGTTCGCTTTCGGCGCAGGCCGGTGTTTCAGTGGCGACGATATCGATTGCGCGATCGAACAGCCCGTCCTCGGAGTCGGTGCCGAGCCGCTCGGCGAGCTGCGCCAGCAGGGCGTCGAACTGGCCCGAGTATTCCAGGGCAGCGCGGTTGACAGCCGCGACAGTGCGGGCCCACCCGCGGACGCCACGCATAGGGGCGGTCAAAGCTGGCAATGACTCGTCGGTGATGGGTCGCCCGGCCCGGCGCCGGGCGTAGTCGAGCCATTCGAAAGACCTGCCAGGGTCGGCCAGTTCTTCAGCGAACGCACTGACGGCCGCGCTCATCTCGGAGAGAGTGGCAACGGAACGCAGGGCGCAAGTGTGCAGTGGATCAACATCTTGCGTGGGGGCGCAGTTGCCGCACAGATCGCCCCACCTGACCTCGAGCAGTGGCACCGACTGGCCCGCATGCTCATGTGCGTACCTGCAGCCGCCGGGGACATGCCATTTTCCGGACGGCGCTGGGATCAGCAGTGTGGTCGCGCGTTCGATCGCGTCGGGAATTGGGATCTGGTGCTGCTGGAAATGATGGCGACCGATCGGGCCGGACAGCGATACATGATTCATATGGGGCGGTGCACCATCAGGCGTACGGCTCCGTCCAGCGGAGCTGTACGGATCGTGGTGAGGCGGCGATCGCATGTTCCACAGAGCAAGCCTAGCTCCAGTGCCACTCATTCCGGGGCGCTGTGCG
Organism: Nocardia sp. NPDC051929; assembly: GCF_044548645.1. NCBI lineage: Bacteria > Bacillati > Actinomycetota > Actinomycetes > Mycobacteriales > Nocardiaceae > Nocardia > Nocardia sp. NPDC051929. The sequence goes on from NZ_JBIUCG010000028.1 coordinate 95,416, forward strand.
CGCGTTGCGACTGCGGGCACGATGTCATCAGGGCGACCCTGATACTCGGCTAACCTCGATCGCACGCGACGTGGCAGGAGAATGTGCGGACGCGATCTAGTCACGAGCGAACGGGGTTGGTTACTCACGCCGGCTTGACGGAGTCCCAGGGCACCCATTGTCGGACGGTGAGTGCGACGTGGCCGTTGACCGACCGGAGTTCGAGTTCGACTTCGAGAAACCATACGGGCTCAGTCCCGAACCGCAGGCGTGCCCACCGGTAGCCGAGCGCGGGAATCCATGTCTCGCCCATGCGTAGATCCAGGGCGGCGGCTTTCTCTCCGAGAGTGAACGGCACCGTTCGGGCGGGACTGCGAGTTGGAGGTACCCATATTCGCCGGGGGTCGACGAGGACCCTGCGTGGAGGGGTGAGCATTCTGGTGCTGGCGTGGTGGGATGATCCGGATTCGTTCATGGTCACCCCGTCCGGCTGATCGCGGTAGTAGCGGTGTGGGGGTCGGCTGGTCGGCGGGTCCAGCACGATCGCTGCGTCCCGGCAGCGCCCAGTCGTAGTGAGGTGCTGCGGGGGCGGCGCGCTGTGCGGCCGGAAACCTGGATCGTGTAGGTCATCGATCGCAGCCGTCCGCGTCCGCGGCCGATCCCCTCGCACTCGAGAAGTTCGCTGTGGATTTCCAGGTCGGGGCGGGCCCAGCCGGTGTGGGTGGTGACCAGGATGGCGTCATGGCTGCGAAGCCGGGCGAGGACCGCTCGTGTGCGGGTGGCGGCCGGGGTGGTGGGGTGGTCGAGTACGACGAGGGGAAGGCCGTCGAGGAGGATGGCGGCGACATCGAGGGGGTCGTCACCCGGGTTGGAGATGTGGGCCAGGCGGGACAGGTTTCCGCCCATCTCCGCGACGGCGAGCAACCCCAGCCGCGGGCAGCCGAGGACGGCGGTCCATTCCCCGGCGGCGGTGGCCGCGGCGAGCAATCCGAGGAGAGGGCCGAGGCGTCCGGTGCAAGCGATCAGCGATCCGCGCGGTAGGCCACCGGCGGGCAGCGCCTCACCCAGTGCCCCGGGGATCGGCAGGGTGTTCGCTGGTGCGGTGGTGGGCATCGGTGGGGCTTCGCGGGCGCCGACTCGGCCGTGGATGGCGTCCATGCGGGCGCGCAGGAGCGCGAGTTGCTCGGTACGTGGGAGGTCGGTCAGCGGTGCTGCGGCTGTGGTGCCGTCGGACCGTTGACTGCCCTCCAACTGCGAGCTATCGAACATATGTGCGAAATGATTGCATACCGCGTGATCGGCCGTCGAGACAGGCACGCTGATCGATAACTAACGGTCACCGAACTGCGGCCGAGCCGCCATTGCAGCTGGCCTTCGACTGCAGCGAATGTGGTGGCTGGCGCGGCGGTACAACAGGCTGTTGTACAACGCCGTGTTGTTGGCGGCGCGTGTTCGACGCGGGCGATGGTTGGGAGGTGGGCGGGACGTCCGAAGCTTCGAGATTGTCGGGTAGGTGGCGGATTGGTGGACCGATGCGACGGGGGTGCGCGTGCCGGAGTACGGCTGCTGCTTATTCGCTGCGCCCACGGTGAGACCTACGCCGTCGGAATCGCCGAGGGCGAAGAGACCGAGCGTGGACTAAGCGCGACGGGCAGAAGCCAAGCCGCGAGGCTGGCGGAGCGGTTGGCCGCCGAGCAATCGAGCCTGCAAGTCAGCCGCGTGTACAGCACCGGCGTGCGCCGGGCGGGGCAGACCGCCACGATCGTGGCCGAGCTGCTGGGGCTGGCGGTAGAGACGACTCCGATCGGGCCGGCGCACGGGAAGCCGGTCGACCCCGCGATGTCGGGTGGTGAAGGTGGGCAGCCGTGGGGGCAGTGGGCACCACGGGTGGGGCGGGAGTTGGAGTTGATCGCGGGGCGGCATCCCGGCGAGACGGTTGTGGTGGTCTGCCACCAACACACCGTGCTCGCTGCGGTCCAGTACTTCCTGGAAGGAACGTACTCCCGCGCGCATGTCGCGATCGAGGTCGACCACACCGCGATCACCGAATGGCAGCTGCGCCCGGCTCGCCACCAGTCTGCCGAGGCCGAAGGGTGGCGGTGGGTGTTGGTCCGCGCGAACGACGCCGAGCATTTGAGAGCGCAATCGCGCCGCATCACCCGGCGCAGGCGACACTCATGACCGACGTGTCGAACCTGCCGCCGCAGTCGTCGACGCCGCCGCCGTGGTATGGGCGTGATTGCATTCGAGGCGGCCCGGCGCGGGTCAGCTCTGCCGCACTGTTGCCTGCAGGACGAGCACGTTGTACGGACGCGGGGGGTATTTGAAGGTGTAGGCGGTGATGATGCGGTTCTCGTAGCACTCGGTCTCCGGGTCCCAGAGATAGATCCGTTGGTTGAGGACGTGCTCGTCGGTGGCGCGGATCCTGGAGATTTCCGGCCATTCGGGTGCTTGCTCGCAGGAGGTGATGATCTGCTGGATGCGTCGCTCGGGGATCCGGCCGGGCGCGACAACGAGGAAGGCGTTGGCCATGACGGTGGCCCGCTCCTCCCAGTTCCTGATCACCTTCTTCGCGGCAGGATCGCGGACCACCCACTCGAGCAAGTTCGGCCGCACCGTGGCATCGGGGACGGGCGCGACGAGCCCGGGGAATCGAGCAAGCAGTGGCTCGTTGGCGGCATACAGGTCGAAGGCGTCGTCGTGGTAGCAGGCGGGGTCGAGGTTGCGGTCCAAGCCGAGCTGATCGTCCGGAGTGACGACCGGCGACATGTCCCAGTTGAGCTGGTTGAGCAGCGGCTGTGCCAGCGCGGCGTACTTGGGTCTTCGCCACTGAGGGACTTCGAGGCCGTTCAAGAATGCCTCGAGTGTCTCGGCTGAGGGAGTCCGCCCTTGGCGCTCCCACGCGTAGATCAAGCCCTTCGAGAGGTCTGCTTAACGAAAAATGTGAATGAGGAGGGGAAGGTGTGGATGAATGCGGGCTGTCCTGTACAGGTGTAGTTGGCACAGTCCAGGTGTAGTTGGCGCGTGGGTGGCGTTGTCCGGGGGTAGTTGGCGTGTGGGAGCTTACGAGGGGGTGGGGAGCGCGGTGAGGTCGGTGGGCTGATTGCGGCGAGTCGGGCCGCGACTCGCCGCAGCGTCTGGCGGAGTTCGGACGTCGGCGGCGGTTGCTGCTCGGGAGATTCTGCGGGCCAGCAGAATCAGCTGCCGTGGTGGCGGTGTTGAGCGCGGTCGAGGGCGGTGCGCCTGAGTCGGCGGCGGATTTCGAACTGGCCTATGTGCCGGTGGGCGGCGGTGAGGTCCGGGTCGGGTTGGCTGATGCGTGGGCGCTACGTCTCGAGGCCGCGGCGCCGGTGAGGCGATTTGCCTCGTACCGCGGCCAGCGGCATCTGTCGGGCAGTTGGTGGTCGGCGACCGACGGTCGGCATGTCGGGTTCGAGTCGTGGTTGGAGCGTGATCAGTTGATGGCGCTGGACTTCGACCCGACGGTGGTCGCGATCGCGTCACAGCCGTTGTGGCTGTTGTGGTCGGCGAGCGGCGGGCGCGGGGTGAGGTGTCACGCGCCGGACTACTTCGCTCGCCGCGCGGACGGCTCCGCGATCGTGGTGGACTGCCGTCCGGAGAACCGGCGTGGGCCGCGGGATCTGGCGGCGTTCGAGATGACGCGGCGGGCATGTGATTTGGTCGGGTGGGAGTATCGGCTACTCGGGATGCCGGATCCGGTGTTCACAGCGAACCTGCGGTGGCTGGCCGGTTATCGGCATACCCGGTATTTGCGCACTGGCGTGGCGCAGCGGTTACGGGCGGCGTTCGCGGAGCCGGCCGCGCTGATGGACGGCGCGCAAGTGGTGGGTGATCCGATCGCGGTGCTGCCGGTGTTGTTCCATCTCATCTGGCACCACCAGTTGACCGCGGATCTGTCGCGGTCGTTGCGCGCGGTGACGCCGGTGCGGGCGCAGCGCTGATGGGGCAGTGGCGTTCGGTGTTACGGCCGGGTGACTGGGTGCATTTCGATGGGGTCGAGCATCAGGTTGTCGCGATCGCGGGAACGTCGGTGCGGCTGCGCTCGGCCGACGGCGAGCACATGGTGGTGCTGGCATCGCATTTGATGGCCGCACCGGATTTCGGGGTAGTCGACGGCGCGGCGCCACCGGAGATGACTCCGTTGGGACTGCTGGACACGCTGCCCGCGGATGTTCTCACCGCCGCCAAGGAGTGGGAAGGCCACATCCTGGAGGCCACCCTCGGCGCCGGGCCCGACGGAAAGGTTAGGCCCGAATACGATCCGGCGAGCAGAACCCAGACCGACCGATTCCGCGCCAAGGTCGAGGAGCTGACCGCGGCGGGGCGGCCGGTCGGGTTGCGCACACTGCAACGGATGCGCGCACGCTATGCCGAGCAGGGGTTGTGGGGTTTGGTCGACCGACGGGCGCTGCGGGAGTCGACACCGTTGGGGCGGGTCGATGAGCGTGTTGTCGCGGCGGTGCGCCAGGAGTTGGACGCACAGACCGAGGTCTCGACGGGCACGCGGTCGCGGGTGATTCGGCGGGTGAGCAAGGCGCTCGAGGATGTCCACGGTCCTGGTGTGGTTCCGATGCCGGGGCGCAGCACCTTCTACGCGTTGGTCGAGGCGTTGGCTGCGGGGCGGCACAGTTTCGGTTCAGCGGTCACGCGGCGGCAGACCGCGAACCGTCCGGCGCGGCCGTTCACGCCGACGCTGGCGGCGCGCCCTGGTGAGCAGGTCCAAATCGACTCGACGCCATTGGATGTGATGGTGGTGTTGGAGCCGGGGGTGGTGGCGCGGGCGGATTTGACGATCGCGGTCGATGTCGCCACGCGCACGATCTGCGCCGCGGTGCTGCGGCCGGTCGGCACGAAGGCGGTGGACGCGGCGCTGCTGCTGGCGAGAATGTTGATCCCTGAGCCGATGCGGCCGGGATGGGCGGCGTCGCTGGCGATGTCGGCGTCACGGTTGCCCCACGCTCGGCTGGTGTCGGTGGATGAGCGGATGGCGCGGGCGGCGGCGAAGCCGGTGATCGTCCCGGACACGATCACGATCGACGGCGGGCGGGTGTTCATCTCCGAGACGTTCACCCGGGCCTGCGAGCGGCTGGGGATCTCGGTTCAGCGGGCACGCAAGCGCACACCGACCGACAAGGCGATCGTCGAGGCGACGTTCGGATCGATCAACACCCTGTGGTGTCAGCACTTGCCCGGCTACACCGGGTCCAACACCAGCCGCAGAGGCGAACGCGTCGATGACCATGCGGCCTGGACTGTCCCGGAGTTGCAGGGCCTGCTGGATGAGTGGGTGATCGCGGGCTGGCAGTCCCGCCCACACGACAGCCTGCGGGATCCGGACTTCCCGCGACGGGCGTTGTCGCCGAACGAGGCTTATGCGGCGATGGTCGCGGCCGCGGGATATCTGCCGGTGACCTTGACCGGAGAGGACTATCTCGAACTGCTGCCGGTGACCTGGCGAGCGATCAACGACTACGGCATCCGCATCGACTACCGAACCTACGACGCCAAGGCATTGGAATCGCACCGCCGCCAGCCTTCCGGGGTCACGGCACGCAAGAACCTCTGGGAGGTGCACTACGACCCTTACGACCTGTCACAGGTGTTCGTCCGCACCCCGGGCGGATGGGTCACCGCCGAATGGACACACAAGCCGATGGTGACCGGCCCCTTCGCCGACTTCACCTGGCGCGAAGCCCGCCGCCTGGTCGCCGAGCGCGGCGCCGACGACACCGACGAAACCAACATCGCCCGCGCCCTCGACGACCTGTTGACCCGCAGCGAGAACGGTCCGATACGACCCGACCAACGAGCCAGCCGCAAGGCCGCGGCCCGGGGCCGCGTCGCCGCCGCTACCCACAGACCACCGCCACCACCTGACGCTGAACCGAGCGAGCCCACCCACACCGAGACCGTTGAGACGACCGTGGTCCCGTTCGGGATCTTCGATGCCGCCGCCGAAGCCGAGAAGTGGAGATGACCAGAAGCACCCGCAAACCAGCCCGCCGCCGCAAGCCCGCCTACACCCCGTCCGCGGCTGCGAAGACCGTCACCGATGTCCCGCCCGACAGCCCGCTGACCACCAACGAGGGATGGGGTCGGTTCGTCCGGCACACCCCAGCACCGCCGCCGCTGCTCACCGCCGCGCAGCTGCTGAGCTTGCCATCCGCGCAACGCGCGGCACACGCAGATCGGCTGCTGGACTACCACGCTGATCTTCCCTTGGTGAACACCCCGACCATCCAGAAGGTGATCTCGGCGGGGCGGCTGCTGGTTCAACTGAACCGCCGCCAGATCTCGGCGCGGCGCGGGATGGTGATCAGCGGCATGTCGGGAACCGGCAAGACCACCGCGCTCACCCAGCTCGGCCGCGCCCACGAAATCGCCATCCGGCGCCGTTATCCCGACCAAGGCGAGCGGTTGCCGATCATTTACGTCACTGTCCCGCCGGCGGCGACACCACGGATGCTTGCCGTCGAGTTCGCACGCTTCCTCGGCCTGGAATTCCCTGCCCGCGCCAACCTCACCGACATCACCGACGCCGTCTGCTCGGTCGCCGCCCACGTCCGCGTCGACCTCGTGCTGGTCGACGAGATCCACAACATCTCACTGGCCAGCCGCTCCGGCGCGGAAGTCTCCGATCAGCTCAAGTACTTCGCCGAGCGGCTCCCGGCGACGTTCATCTACGCCGGGGTAGAAGTCGAAGCTCAAGGGTTGTTCGCCGGTCCTCGAGGACGTCAGATCGCGGGCCGGTTCACCGTGGTCCCCGCCGCACCGTTCGCCTACGGCACCGCTGAGCAACGCGGCCAATGGCAAGCCCTCATCGCCGCGCTGGAATCCACGCTGCGGTTACGCGACCACGTCGCTGGAACACTACCCGCGCTGGCCGAGCAGCTCTACCAGCGCAGTGGCGGCATGATCGGGAGTCTCTCGCAGATCGTCCGCGGCGCGGCGATCCTCGCAATCGAGGACGGCACCGAGAAGATCCCCGGCGAGCTACTCGACCAGGTGCCCGTCGACTACGCCGCCGAACGCAGCCAGCCGCCCGTGAGAACGAACGCAACGACCGCTGCAAGGGTCGCACAATGACCACGACGCTTCCCCGACAGCTGCCGATCACGATTCCACCAGCCCATCACGAGATCCTCGCGTCCTACCTGGCGAGGCTGGCGCGATTGAACAGTATCGACGGCGACGAACTCTGGAAACGAGTCAGCATCCCCGCTCCCACGCCGACACGGCGAATTGTCACCGCCGAACGAATGGCCGCCCTGACCGGTCGCCGCGGCGAGAATCTGGCGGGAGCGCTGCCGGAGCTGCGTGACCCGAAGCCGCACTGGACGATGTTCCGTCACGCCCCGCAGCCCGGCTGCAAGCGTTGTGACGCCCGCCACCGCGGCGGAGCGGTCCTGCGGGTCCTTCCGCACCACCGCTACGTCTGCACCCGGCATGGTTACTGGGTCGGGCCGCCCGACATCACCGCAACCGGCCCGTCGCTTACTCACTGCCCGCAGATCGTCGCCGCGCAGCGCCAGCACCTGCGTCTGGTGCAACGCTACGGCTGGGCGGCAGCCTACGACGCGGTCCTGACCGCGTTCATGATCTGCGCACACCGATGGAACGAACCGCGACCGACGACCGGGCTGCGACTGCAGCAGGACCTCTGGACAAAGCGCAGCCTGATGCTCATCCCGGAAGGCACCGAGCCCTCCACCTTCACCGCCTCCAAGCTTTTCGCCTGCCTCTACCCCGAAGCGATCGCGCTCTCACCGGTGATCGCGGCACCCCGGTGGCGGCAGCACGCCGCAGGAGACGCCCACCAGCTCGCCCTGTTCGTCGCCGAGCTTCGCCGCCGACTCCGGGACAACGACTACCAGCCCCGCGGCGAGCGGGACGCGATCGCTCACTGGATCGAGGCCGACTGCTGGCGCCAGCCCGCTACACCGCCCACGACATTCGACAAAGCACCAGGCCACCGCAAACCCAGCCAACTGCGCCACCGCAACCCGTTCAGCGACGAACGAACCTGGCGCTCGGCGACATGGTTCGGCCTCAAGAACCGACGCGGCGCCGGCGACGTCGTCCTGCACCACCGCACACTACGGCCGGTGATCGTCCGGAAATGGTCACCCGACATGCAGGAGTATCGCGGAGCGATCTGGAACAGCCAACGCACCGAGAAGCGCTTCAAGCAACCGTAAGTCGCCGACTGATGCTCCGGCCACGGCCGTCCGTGAAGACCTGGACGCGACTCCAGAGCAAGTCGCCATAGGTATTTCCCCCATAACGCGCAAGTCGGTGCCGTGACAGGGTGCATTAGGTGGCCGACTTGCCGACTTCTCAGCCTATGAGTGGTGCCTGTGCTGATGCTGGACAAGGCGCATGCTCAAGATACTGAGCGGCGGCCGTTACCGGATCATTTTGATGGTGATCGGTCCGCTGGCTTTTTGCATACTGTCCGCTGGCGGCCTGATCGTCACCCTGGTCGGTAGCGTGGCATCGACCTCCGAAGCTTTCATTTGTGCTCAATGCGAAGGTGTGATCGGCTCCGACCTGGATATCCCAGAGACGACAACGAAATCTGCTGCCAAAAGCGGAGAATCTTGGTCTCCATCCGGTGACATCAATGACTCAGACCCTTCTGCGCTGCCGTCTGCTAACCCATTGGCTGCAATGGCAGATCATCTCGACGATGACAGGGCTACCGGTTACGAACGGGATTGTGCCGATGCAATGAGAATCGCACCCCCGCAGACAATGTCACCGCCGCGGAACCGCAATAGTGGAATTGCTGTTGATTGCGCCCGCAGATTGGCCCTTGCTCAGACAAGCAGCCGTGTCGCTACTGGCGTGGGGACCGCTGGCCAGGCAGACGCTGGGTTGAGCCTCGCGGAGATGACGAGACACGTTGTCTATCAGGCAACGTCCGCGGCTGTGACCGGCCACTGCAACGTCGAGGACGGAGCGGACACCTCACTCGGCGACGCTCACCCACAGCGAGCACTCCACTTTCAACTTATAGATCATCGCCGTGGTGCGGTCAGCCACTGGGTGCTCGACCATTACCCGTGATTGTCGCGCTTCCAACCACAATCACCGAGCAGAGAGCCTGCGGCCAACGAGTCGATTCTTCGGCGATCTCAGCGGGCGATCTAGTCTTCTGGCAGATCCGCGGCTACCTTCCATTGCAAGCAGGGGTCGCCGTCAACAACACTGAAATCATTACCGCCGACCCGAATACCGGCCGATTCGAGCTGCGAACAATTCCGGCAACCCGAGATCTCCTCGTGAAACGTGTCCTGCCCGGACCTTAAGAGCCACGGCCAAGCGATGGCCATTCGGTGTCAATGAGCCATGGCGAGCACGCATCGAGGCGACAGAGGCCACACGTGCTGAAGACTCCCACGACATGGATTTCGCCATCTACGCCTGGACGGATCCCACGCTGCTGTCCGGACACAGTTGGCGAGCTACAGCTCCGCGGCGCGACGCTCGCCAACTAGTTCCGGAACGGACAAAACATTCGTCACTGGCATGGCTTGACTTAATCGCCGCCGACACCTGAGAATCATCGGGTGAGCTATATCGTCAAAGTAATCGCCACCATTGCCACGCCCTTCGCCATCGCAGCGAGCGCACCGGCAATCGCGGTCGCCAGCAACTCCGGAATCCCCCTCACCCCGTTCGTCTCGAGCGACAACCCGACCCCGGTTGCTACCGGTGGCACCGGCTCGTCGTCGACCGCGTCGTCGACCGGGTCGACCTGTTGGTTGACGGACCTCCCCTGCTCTTGGTACCACTGATACCCGGTGCGTTCCTGTATATAAAACTGACGGAGTTGCTTGACACTCGGACCCTCTGAACCGTAGGGAGATTCGGGTGAGCGAGCCTGTCATGGACCGTGAGGTGCGTCGGTGCCTGGCGGTCCTTCGTCATGTCGAGGAAGTCACCGGCAACGTCGCGATGACCTGCCGGTACTTCGGCATCAGCCGTCCCACGTACTACACGTGGCTGCGCCGATATGAGACCGAAGGTGTGGACGGACTGCGCGAACGGTCACGGCGCCCGCGGACCAGCCCGACTGCGACTCGCGCCGAGGTCATCGAGAAGATCATCCATCTGCGCCAGCATTACCACTTCGGGCCGGACAAGATCCGCGTGTACCTCGAGCGCTACCACGACATCAAGCTCAGCAAATCCGGCGTCTGGCGCATCCTCAAACGACTCGATATGGGCCGGCTACCGGCCTCCCAGCGCTACGAGCGCCACGACCGCCGCTGGAAGCGATACGAGAAGCAACGCCCCGGCCACCACGTGCAGATCGACGTCAAGTTCGTCGAACCCCTCCCCGCCAAGCCCGGCACCCCGGCGGTGAAACCGGTTGGTCGGCGCGGGAAGTTCTACCAGTTCACCGCGATCGATGACTGTACGCGGTTGTGGATCTTGAAGATCTATCCGCGCAACAACCAGAAGACCGCGATCCAGTTCCTGGACTACGTGCTCTCGCAGCTGCCGTTCGCGGTCGAAACGATTCAGACCGACATTCAAACTTGGTGATGGTCTCGAAGCTCTCGTCCGGCACGGCCGGCTGGGTGAAGAATTCGGGGCTCCGGCGCCTGCTTGCTACCGCTCAATGACCGAGTGGGGTTGTGCTCCTTGCCTGTTGATCGTGGGGCTTGCAGGGCCACCGCCGGGTGAGATGCGTCCTGTTAGGAACCCGGCGACTCGGCATCTGCCGTTGTGCAGGCGTGATGCGGAGATCCCTGTTGGTGAATGTCTGGTATTGCATCGACTCCCGCGACGGAATTTCCCACGCCGGACATGGACAGAGATCGTCGAGCAGACGGGAGTTGGATCGTTGAAGTTGCGGCTGGGTATCGATGTCGCCTGTCGGGCAGCGCACCAGGCCAGCCTGGCCGATGAGCAAGGCAAATTCCTATGGTCAGGTCGTAAGTTCCGCACCACCACCAGCGACCTGCAGCGACTGTGGTCGATGCTGCCTGGCCGGGGCGGATTCGTCGTCGATCACCATCATCATGGAGCCCACGCGCAACGCCTGGGTGCCGTTGGCGGCCTGGTTCCGCCGCCAGGGCGCCACCGTGGTTCTGGTGCCGCCAGAACAATCTGCCGATCTGCGCGACTACTACTGCAAACACACCAAGTCCGACCGCTTGGACTCGAAAGTTCTTGCCCGGATCCCACTTCAGCATCCCGAGGGCATGCACACCGCGACCGGGCTCGGGCCCGGCGACACGATGCGCAGAGCGGTCAAACTGCGCTCCAACCTGGTCAAACGCCGCACCAGCATCCTCGCGCGATTGGATGCGCTGCTCGAACTCCTCGGACCAGGCTGGCACGCGGCACTCGGCGCGGACCTGGCCAACAAGACCCCACTGCGGTTCCTCGCGCATTACGCCGACCCGCACGTAGTCATCCGGTTGGGCCGGGCCCGGCTGTCACGATTCCTCACCCGCCATTCTCGCGGCAGCTGGCGCGCGAGAAGAAAGCCGACCAGCTCATAGCCGCAGCCCGTGAAACGCTCGACCTCTGGGCCGATGGACTGGACTTCCCGGAGTTGGCCGACGATATCGCGATCGAGGCCCGGCTGGCTTTGCAACTCACCGACGAAATCAAGAAACTCGAAACCCGTATCGCGGCACTGCTGGACAAGGCCGACCCGGGCGGCATCGTCTGCTCGGCGCCCGGGGTCGGCCCGAATCTCGCAGCCCAGATCCTGGGACGTCTGGGTGACCCCAACCGCTTCGATTCCCTGGCCGCGATCCGTTCCTTCAGTGGACTGGTGCCAAAGCTCGATTCCTCAGACTTGAGCGGAAGACACGGTGGGCCAACGAAATCCGGAGACGCCTGCCTGCGCGAAGCACTGTTCATGGCAGCCGAACAGGCCCGGCGCAGCGATCCCTCGCTGGCGCGAAATACCACCGGCTCATGACCGAGACCGGCAAACACCACAACTCCGCGGTCTGCCATCTCTCCACGACCCTGCTCACCCGCATCGCCGCCTGCTGGCGCCGCAGCGAGCACTACGTCATCCGCGACGTCGACGGCAGCCCGCTCACACCCGAACAAGGCCGTCAGATCGTCGCTAACCGATACACCGTCCCCGCCGATATCCGCGCCGCCCGCCGCACCACCAGTGCGGGGACGGGCCGAGGACACAAGGAGTCGCGTAGCGCTCCACCGACCGGCCCGTCAACAACCAAGGCTACGAGCCTTCCGCCGAGTTGACATCCGTTAGGAACTCAACGGGGCGGAGTTCCAGTCCGGGTTCCACTGGCACGTGCTGGACAAGGGCATCAACCACGTCTACATCAAGCCGGGAACGCCGCGCTTGAACGGGAAGGTGGAGCGCTCGCACCGGATCGACGCCGAGGAGTTCTACCGGCTTCTCGACGGCGTGGTCATCGACGACGTCAACATCTTCAACGCGAAACTCAAAGAGTGGCAAGACTATTACAACTATCACCGGCCCCATGGCGGACTCGACGGCCAGACCCCGTATGAGAGACTTCGTCAGAAGACGACAACCGGGGACCGGGTGTAGTCGATCTTCGTCAGCGGCACAACGTCACCAGTGCTGGGAACATGGCCCGCGGCAGAACCGGCGCGGATACGCCCGTCTCCTGCGGCGACGCACCGCTGCCGATATCCACAGTCGGCAGCTTCCCATCCGACCACACGGCCGAATCCTGTTTCTCAACCTCGCTGACAGAATCGCCGAACATGGACGCCATCACGGCGCAAAAGCCCGCACCACCTGCCGAGTTCGATGGGTGAGCCGGAATCGGCTTCGTCGTTGCCGTTCGCCTTATCCCTCGACAAGGGCGTTGACTGATCCACGTGACCTGAGCCGAGCCTCATCGGTTTGGCGTCGGCGATATAACTTTGTCAGAAGAGCGTGTCGCGGACCCTCAGCGGCCTGTATCCGGTCGGGCCGAGCTGGGCGAGTTCGGCGTCGATGTCGACCTCGATAGCGCCAAAGAAATTGATGTTCCAGCTATGAGCTGGGCTGATGTGCGTTCGTTGTCGATCCGTCGGCCTTGGCGGCGCATTTGCTCGATGGCGAGCCCACGCTGCCGACCTCGGTGATCGGCTGCCAGCTGCGGCCCAGGCGCACATCACGGCCCCAGCCGCACTAGCGCCCATCCAGCTTCACGGAATTCGCCAATTAGATCCGGACATTCAGCCAACCAACAGTCCAGAACGACATGGCGAACCGCATGTCACCAGTCCTGGCGCTCGCCATGTCCAGCTGGACCGGACACGGGCGGTAGGTGGTAGGGCGAAGCTGTGGATGGCTGGGGACAGATTGAAAGCGGTGCGGGTGATCAGTGACTACAGGGGACGGGCAGGTAGGAACCGGAGCCGTTGATCCGGTTCCTACTGTGGTGACGGCTGCCGGGTGTCCGACTTCCGGGCGGTCACCTCCGCCGGTGGAGCCGGGTGGGGACGGCCGCGAGCGGGTCGAGGTCGGGATCGAGGCTCAGTGCGGCGAGAGTGTGGCCGTGGCAGGGCTTGGGTGCACACCAGCAACCCAGCACGCGGGCGGCGAGTTCACCGCGACGCAGGCGAGCCCGAAGGCCGGGCCGGTCGGCGAGGTGTCGGGCGTGAGCGAGCAGCACATCGTCGCGGTTGCCGTCGCGTCCGAGCACGAACGGGTTGCCCCAATCGCTGGTGCGGTCCACGGGCACGAACAGGTGGTGGCGGCGCGCCCACTCGATCAGGTGTCGGTGGCCGCTGGCAGCGCGCATCGACACCACGACCGACCGGCCGGTGGCCAAGGTCTGGTGAAGCTCGGTGATCGTGAGGCGCGCGGGGTCGGTGGGCGGCGCGGGGTGAGTCATGGCGAGTGCTCCTTCCGGTCGGAGGTGGTCGGATTGCGGATGCTGTTGCTCGGCACGGTCCGAGCACCCCGCGACCGGGGAACCGACTATCGCTGCGGTACCGGTCAGGCCGGTGGGGCGGGGACGCGGGTCCATCCGTAGGACCGGCACGCGTAGTGGCGGTCGTCGAGCCCGACGAGGTCGCCGACCGAGAGGGACCGCAGTCCTGCCACTCCCCGCATCCCTTTGGCGTACCAGGTGTCGGTGTGGATCTGGTCGTCGTCGTGTTCGGGGTGATCGTTGAACGCGGCGAAGACACGTTCGAGCAGAACCTTGTCGATGGCGGTGGTCGGGTCGACGCGCAGCACGAACTCGTAGGCGAGCGCTACTGGCGTGTGGGGCTGGTACCCGGTCAGCAGCGCGGTCGGGTCGGTGTTGAGGTAGACCCGCACCCGGACCTGGGTCGGGCGGGGCGCGAGCGCGGCGCGCAGCGCGGCCAGGGTGCGGCGTGCTCGGTGAGGGAGTCGGTGCACGGTCGTGCTCCTGTCGGATCGGGGAGTGGTGGACCGGTCCGCCGCGGGAGGGCGACACCGCGGCGGACCGGGGAACACGGGTGGAGCCGAGGGGGTGGGTCAGGCGACCGACGCGGTGCGGCGGCTGGTGGGTACGAGGCCGAGGTCGATGCGGCAGTCGGTGCAGTAGTTGTCGGCGTGCACGACGCTGTTTCGGGCGCAGGCGTCACAGCGTCCGATCCGCTGCCCGGCTCCGAGCGCGGAACCACCTCCGCGCGGCCGTCGCGCGGAGGCGGGACGGGGTGCGCGTTCGGGCTGTTCGAGGTTGCTCGCCATCCACCGGGTGATCAGCCGCCAGGTCGGTCCGGTGTTCGCCGCGGCGGCCCGCACCCGATCCAGCAACGCCCGCACCTGGGCGGGATGAGCGGCGGCGATATAGGCGCAGCGGGATTCGACGAAGCTCCGCATGCCGAACCCGGCAGGCAGCGCGGGAATGCCCGGGTGGCCGTCGGCGCGGCACACATCGCAGACCCCGTCGTCGCTGACCACGATCCCGTGGCGCGTGTGGAAGGGGCGACGGTCGCTGGCGGGACGGTCGATCCAGCAGCCCACGCACGGCCACCCCAGATACGGGGTCATCGCCGCGAGGTCGTAGTCCAGGCCCGAGCCCTGCCAGGTGGACTCCCGGGCGTCGAGTTCGCTGTAGGGCAGATACTCGTCACGGTCACTGGGGACCGGGATCCCGGTGCGGCGGGCGGCGAAGCGCGACTGGTCGGCCGGGGTGATCCGCGGCGGGAACTGCGGGCGGGTGCGACGAGCACGCGCGCCGCGCGCCCGCGACAATGGTTCGGGCTCGAGGTCGTGCTCGCGCAGGAACTCCCGTGCCGCGTCCTCGAGCCCGGCGTGACGGCGCTGGGGCGCGATGTGGCGTTCGGGCAGTTCGGGGGCGAGCAGGTACCGGTCGGCTTCGGTGTAGCACTCGGCGACGTGCAGGAAGTAGGAACGCTCCCACAACTCGGCCTGCACGTGCGCCCACACCTGTCCCGCCTTCTTCCGGGGTTCGGGCACCGGCGGGGTGCGGTCGTCGTCGACGGCGGTGTCGATCGCGTACAACCGCTGCGCCGCATAGCCCGCGTATTCGCGGTGGCGGCGCTCGGCCACGGCCAGGTCCCGTCCGCGGTGGCGCAGGCTCACCAGCGCGGTGGTGGGGGCGGGGATGCGAGCGCGGCGGGCGGCGACCTTCTCGGACTGGTAGCGGGCCGCATCGGTCGCCGCGCTGGGGGTGGCGGTGTAGCGGTCACGGTATCGGCGGTCGCGGATGGAGCGACGCACCCATTCGGCCGCCTCGATCGAGGTCTCGGACTGCTGGGGGAGCTCGGGGCGATACAGGCCCGGGTCGCCCTCGGCGGTGTGATCGACGATCAGCGACCGGAGTTCGGGGCGACTCTTCGCCATCCACCCGAGCTGACGCGCCGCGGTCTTCCACGAGGAGCGGGTCAACATCTCGGCAGCGCGGTCGAGGAATGCACGCTCGGCCGGGGAGGCCAGGGCCAGCACGGCGGTGAAGCGTTCGCGCGCGGCGTCGGGATCGGTGTTCAGGAGGAATTCGATCTCCCCGAGCGCGGCGGCGAACGGGGAAACGGTGTCGGCGACATCGGTAACGGTCTCGGTGACAGAGTCGGTGGTCTCGGGTGCGTTCAACGTTGCGGTCATCACTGGGTTCCTGTTCTGTCGTGGAAAACAGCTCGGCCCCGTGCCGGACGCACGCACACGCGTACGTAACCCCGGCACGGGGCTGGGCGGCTGGTCGTCTGACCCGCCTGAGTGCGGCCGACCAGGGTGGGAGCCCGACACGGCGGAGGGAACGCGCCGCAACGGTCGGCGCCGAATTCGCTGCGCACACCACCGGGCCGCCGGATACCGAACAGGCGGCGCGCCGGGCGAATTCGGTGACGGCTGGGCGCGGGCCCGCAGGCGTGGCGGGCTCACGCCCTGGTAGCACTCAGAAAGGCGGGGCCGACGGCCAGACGACCAGCCCTCACCAACCGCCACCCCTGATCGCTCACGCGGCCAACAGAGGCCGCGGGTCACCGCCTCGGTTGGGCAGGCGGAACGCGGTGTCGTCGTCCGGTTTCGACACAATCCCGGGCGAGCACCGCTTCAGGTCGCGATGTCGGGCCTGGAGCTATCGGTGACCGAACTTCGCGTACCGACGGATCGCAGGTTTCGTGGATGCCGGGAGTCGGTGTCAGGTGTGCGGGTCGTCGGGGCGGTCGATGGCCGCCCACGCCTGTTGCCAGGCGGTGGTGAAGCTGGTGGCGTTCTCGGCGGCGCTGATTCCCTCGTCGTGGGACTCTGCGGCGTCGTAGATGACGACGGTCCAGCTGTCGATGTCGCTGCGCCGGTAGGCGAGTCCGGCGTCGATGCTGGTGATCAGGACGTAGAGGGTGCCGGTTGGGTCGATGATCGGCCCGGCCTCGGCTTCGATGGCCACGAACGCGAACATCGGGATTCCGCCGGTGTCGACGATGCGGGGGTTGCCGCCGATCCCGCTCAGGAATTCGACTTCGGGACGGTGGGCGGCGAGCAGCGGGGCCGCGATGTGCTCGGGCGCGGGAGAATTGGGTGAGTCGATGGGCATCGCGCCCTCCTGTCTGTCGCTGCGCCGGTGCGCTCAGCGCGCGAAGGCCCGGCGACAGTGCGCGCGAGTTCGAGCCGGTTCAGGGGTGCGGTCTCGCGAGCGCGTGGTCGTGGGTGGCCTCGCGTGTGGCGGTCGGCGGTTGTGGCGGGGACAAGTCAGTGCCGCGCGGCGGGTTCGAGCGGGACCACCGATTCGATGAACCGCAGCGGCACCAGCACCGCAGCGAGCCCGAGGCCGCCGTGGGTGTGGACGACGGTGTGGCGGTGACCGACCGCCAGGACGCGGACACGGTGGCGGTGCCCGCCGTGGGTGGTGATCGTGGCCGCGGTCGCGGCGCGGCGCAGCCGGTGCAACTCGACCACGATCAGCGCGAGCCGACCGTGCCCGCCGTCTCCGTCGGCCGCTCCGGGTTCGGCCGGTTCGGTGTCGGTGATGACGGTGAGGCGTTGGGCGATGACCGTGCGTAGGCGACGGATCCCTTCCCACGGGCTGGCTTCACCGGCGAGGGTGTCGAGACGGTCGAGCAGGTGGCGCAGGAACCGGATCTGGATCGTGGCCGTCTCGCGTGGGTTGTCGGCGCTCACTGCAAAGCCCTCCCTGGTCAGGCCACCAATCGGGCGTGCGCGCCGGTACCGGTCCCCGCCGAGGTGGCGGTCTCGAAACCGGGTTGGCGGGCCGGTCGGCGGCGGGCGCGGGCCGCGATCGCCTCGCTGGTGGTGCGCATCGCCTCGGTGGCCGGGCTCGGTTCGGCGTGCAGCCGCAGGTCGTAGCAGTCCTCGCGGACCGGGCGGCGCACCCAGTCGCGGATCTCGACCTCGACCGGGACCTCGAGGACTTCGACGCCGGTGGCTGGGCGCGACCAGTGATCGAGAGGGCGGGTGTCGGGGTTGCCGAGCCGGGCCGCGGCGAGGGCCAGGACCCGGGAGAGGGCAGCATTCGGTGAGTGGGCGTGGCCGCGGTAGAGCAGTCCCAGCCACGCCCAGTCCTCGGGTGCCAGCTCGGTGAGCGCCGTGGCCATCGCGGCCCGCGCTCGCGAGGGCGCGTGCTCGGCGAGTGCGATCAACGCCGCCGCCGTCGCTGCCGCGGCGGTGACGGCGGGAGGTTCGGTAGGGACTTGCTCGCTCATCAGGGGGTCTCCTGGTCCGGTGAGGTAGCGAAGGATCCCGCTCTTTGGGTGGATCCACCGCTGTCGGGATGGTGGGTTCGGTTCAGGGCTGTTCTTCGCGCATCTGCGACTCGCGGCAGATCCGGTGCCAGGTGTGCATGAGTCGATCACCGGCGCGCATGGCCGCGACGGCCTCGCCGCGGTCGCTGGACTCGCACCACAGCTGCCCGTCGGGGCCGAGCACGGTGTACCAGCGGGTCGGCTCCCAGTCGCCCTGGTCGCGGGTGTAGGTCGAGTTCTCGGGATCGTTCACGCGGTGGTCGGCCTTTCGACACGGGATCGGCGCCCGCGGGCCGGGCGCGCTGAATTCGAGAAGACCCGTGATCACTCGGTGAGCGCCACGGGGCACGCGGATGCGGATGAGACAGGTGGTGGCTACACCCGACCGGGGTGTCGGGTGTAGCCACGATCCGCGCCCCCCGGCACGCGGGGCATCGCCACTGGCGCGAGCGGGCCGAAGGTGCAATCGCGCAGGAGGCGTTTCTAGAACGTGGGCTCCTCGCCGCCGAATCCGCCGCCGAACCCTCCCCCGAATCCGCTACTCGTGGTCGCCCAGGGATCGTCGTCACCGCCGCGGCTGCCGGTTGCCGCGCCGACGAGCTCGCGGGAGCGATCGCTGCTATCGTTTGCGTTGGTGTGGTTGGCCTTTCGTTTGGTGACCTTGGCGGTGGCGTAGCGCAGCGAGGGACCGACCTCGTCGACCTCGAGCTCCACGACGGTGCGTTTCTCGCCCTCGCGGGTCTGGTAGGACCGCTGCTTCAATCGGCCGCTGACGATCACGCGTGCGCCCCGGGTCAGCGTTAACCGGACCTCGTCTGCCGGTGTCCATAACGTCCGTACGGTTTGTATTTGGTGGGTTGTTCCTGCTACACAGACACCTCGTCTTGTTGTGTCGTTGTGGTGGAGGGGTGAAGGTTGCTGCTTCGGGTGCAGCGGTTGCGGGCGTCGGATACGGGGCGGCGTTCGTTCACGGTGGTCGATGGGGTCGGGTTGCCGGTGTGGCCGGTGGAGGAGTTTCTGTCGCATTTGGTGGCGAGAGGTAAGGCCCCGAACACGGTGGAGGGGTACGCCTACGATCTGCGGGATCTGTTCGTCTGGCTCGGTCAGCGTGGGTGGGACTACCGGGAACTGAGTGTGGAGCGGCTGTCGGAGTTCTTCAGCTGGCTACAGCGGCCGAAGAAGGCTCGAAGGCCGGGGGTACTGGTGCTACCGGGTGGACCCTCGGCGGTGGAGCGAACGACATTGGTGCGCAAACGGGCCGCGGTGGCGTCGTTCTATCGGTTTCATTCACGGCGTGACGTGTCGGTGCCCGCGCTGCTCGGAGAGTTCTCGGGCCCGCGGCCCACCGGCGGTTACGTGCCGCTGCTCGCGCACACCCGAAGTGGCGGCGCGCACGCGGATTCCTTCAGCCCGATACGGATCCGCGTGCATCGCGCGCCTCCCAGGACGGTCACCGTCGAGCAGCAGGCCGCGGTGCAGGATGCGTGTCGGCGGTTGCGGGACCGGTTCTTGATCGTGTTGTTGTTCGAGACGGGGCTGCGGCTGGGCGAGGCGCTGGGTTTGCGGCATCACGATCTGAAACTGCGTGCCGGTGAGGTGCACGTGGTGGCCCGTGAGGACAACGACAACGAGGCGCGCGTGAAGGGGCTCAAACCGCGGGTCGTGCCGGCGGCGGATGCGGTGTTCGATCTCTACGCGGAGTACATGGAGGTCGAATACGGTTCGCTGGACAGCGATTACGTGTTCGTCAATCTGTTCCGGCCGCCGATCGGTGCGCCGATGACCGAGGACAATGTCGCGAAGTTGGTGGGGCGGCTCCGCGCCGGGTCGGGCATCGATTTCTTCACCCCGCACGTCGCACGCCACACCTACGCGACCCGGTTGCTGCGGGCGAAGGTCCGCATCGAGATCGTGGCGGAGTTGTTGGGGCATTCGACTTCGCAGACCACCCAGACGACGTATTCGCATCTGAGCGCCGAAGACCATCGCAACGCCCTCATCGAGGCGGGCGTGTTGCCGAAAAGGACAGACCGAGGGTGAACACGGTGAGCGCACCGCTGAAGACAGATAGCGCGGCGGGGTTGTTGGAGCGTCTGATGCAGACGGTGGAGCCACTGTTCCGCGGGGAGGTGTTCTATCCACCGACCGACAGTCGCGTCTTCGTGCAGGGTTTCTGCCGGATCCCGTCGTGCGGCATCGCGCTGAGTTATGCCTCCCGGCGACTGTGTCAGGGCCACTATCAGCGGTGGAAGGGTGAGGGTAGTCCCGAACTCGAGGAATGGGCGATCGCTGAGGATTCCGCCACCAGGAAGCGACGGACCGTTGCGGACTGCGTGATCGGTCAGTGCAACCGGGCGGCGAAGTCGAAGGGGTTGTGCCATCGTCATGCCGAGACGTGGATGCGTTACGGCCGTCCCGAGGTGGAGGCGTGGGTGGCGCGCACGCTCTACTCGCCGCCGCGTGCGTCGATGGAGTCGGATTGCCGGTTCCCGGACTGCGAGCGCTGGACCGATGTCGGTAACTCCTGAAGACTGACCCCTCAGCGATTTCCGAACATTGACCCCTGGTGGGGGTTGACGCTTGCGGGGTGATTGCCATCGAGGACTGGGCTGAGATCCGCCGGTTGCATCGGGCGGAGGGGGTGCCGATCAAGGAGATCGCGCGGCGGCTGGGGGTGGCGCGGAATACGGTGCGTTCGGCGTTGGCGTCGGATCGGCCGCCGAAGTACGAGCGCAAGCCGCGGGGTCGGGTGGTGGAGGCGTATGAGGCGCAGATCCGGGCGTTGCTGGCGGAGTATCCGCGGATGCCGGGGTCGGTGATCGCCGAGCGGATCGGCTGGCCATACACGTTGAATCCGTTGAGGATTCGGTTGCGGGAGATCCGCCCGGAATACGCCGGGGTGGACCCGGTGGATCGGGTGAGTTATGAGCCGGGGTCGGTGACGCAGTGTGATCTGTGGTTTCCCGAGCCGCGGATCCCGGTCGGGCGTGGCCAAGAGCGTGTGTTTCCGGTGCTGGTGATGACGTTGGGGTTTTCGCGGTTCACCGCGGCGGTGATGCTGCCTCGCGTCAGAGCGGGGATCTGTTGTCGGGGATGTGGCAGCTGATCTCGCAGATGGGGAGAGTGACGAAGACCCTCGTCTGGGATCGGGAGTCAGCGATCGGTGGGACCGGGAAGGTGACCGCGGCCGCGGCAGCGTTCGCCGGGACCCTCGCTACGAGGATTCAGCTGGCCCCGCCCCGGGATCCGGAATACAAGGGCATGGTCGAGCGGATGAACGGGTTCCTCGAGACCTCGTTCCTGCCGGGCCGCAGCTTCACCGACCCCACCGATTTCAACACCCAGCTCGCGGATTGGCTGACGCGGGCCAACACGCGCACAGTCCGTTCGATCGGTGGCCGACCGGTCGATCTGTTCGAGACCGATTACCTGTCGATGATCGCGTTGCCGCCGGTCAGCCCAGCGGTCGGATTGAGTCAGCGAGTCCGCCTGGCCCGCGACTACTACGTGCGCGTCGACACCGTCGATTACTCCGTCGATCCACGGCTGATCGGCCGGTTCGTCGATGTCACCGCCTCCCCGACCGTGGTCACGGTTCAGTGCGATGGGCAGGTCGTGGCCCGGCATCAACGATCGTGGGCCAAGCAGGAGGTGGTCACCGATCCTGATCACGCGGCGCTGGCCGCGCAGCTGCGGGCCGGGTTCGCCGCCGACCGGCGCCGCCGGGAGCAAGCGCGGCGGCATTCCGATGGGCATCCGGTCGCGCTGCGCGCGTTGCCGGACTACGACGTCCTGTTCGGCGTCGATTTCCATGTTCCGACAACAGAAGAGAGACACGGATGACCGCGACCAAACCCAAGACGGCCACCAACGCAGTCGGCCAGCCACCCGATGGACTGCCGTCGATGATGGCCTACCTGACCCGGGTGCTGAAGATGTCGACCGTCGGGCGCAGCTGGGAAGAGCTGGCAGCACAAGCACGTGACGAGAACTGGTCGCACGAAGAGTATTTGGCCGCGCTGCTGCAACGCCAGGTCGCCGACCGTGAGTCCAAGGGCACGATCATGCGGATCCGCACCGCGCACTTCCCCCAGGTCAAGACCCTTGAAGACTTCAACCTCGATCACCTGCCGTCGCTGCGCAGGGACGTGCTGGCGCACTTGGCGACAGGCACCTTCGTCCCGAAGGCCGAGAACGTGATCCTGCTCGGCCCGCCCGGGATCGGCAAAACGCACCTGGCGATCGGGTTGGGCGTCAAAGCCGCCCACGCGGGCTATTCGGTGCTGTTCGACACCGCCAGCAACTGGATCGCCCGTTTGACCACCGCCCACCACGCCGGCCGGTTGGACGCGGAGTTGAAGAAGATCCGCCGCTACAAACTGATCATCGTCGACCTATGCCGAGACTGGGACTATGCCGCGCCGATCGCCACATGACGTGAATCCCCTGGTAAGGGCAGCAGAAGTGCCTCGTTTGGCGGCGAAGCAGCCCACATAGTTCCGTCGTCGGCTCTGATACTTCATCTGATGGATGAGTGCGTCGGACGGAGGCGTGATCATGGTCGGAACTCGCAGGAAACCGGGCCGCATGGGCCCCTACATCGCCGGTTACCGAGATCATCTGGAGCAGCAGCGTTACACGCCGGGCACGATCCGGAACATGCTGAAGATCATCGGCGATCTGGGGCGGTGGATGATCGAGCAGGACCTCTCAGTCGAGCAGTTGACGACGGCGTCGATCGAAGAATTCCGGCGGTTCTGCTGCGTCACGCTGCGCCGTCCGCCGTCGGCAAAGAGCCTCAATCCGCTGCGAGAGTTCTTGAGATCGGAAGGGCTGCTCACGGATCCGCCGATCAGCGACGCCCCGTTGGACTCGATCGTCGCCGAGTACTGCGACTGGTTGGTGACCGACCGCGCTCTGGCGGCTGCCACGATCGTCCGCTACGAGAAGCTGGCCCGCCGGTTCCTGAGAGAAACATCCGCTCGCGGGATCGGTGAGCTGACCGGCACCGAGATCGTCGCGTTCTTGCTCGCCGAAAGCCCACGCGTCAGCGTCGGTGCGATCAAAGGCCGCGTCGCGGAATTACGGTCGCTGCTGAAGTTCCTCTACCTGCGCGGACTACTGCCACGCTCGTTGACCTCGGCGGTCCCGCCCGTCGCCGGCTGGCACGACACCGGCATCCCGAAGTCGATCACCGCCGCGCAGGTTCAGCGGCTGCTCGATGCCTGTGACCGCGACGATCCGGTGCAGGTCCGCGACTATGCGATGCTGACCCTGGTCGCGCGGCTGGGACTGCGGTCGATCGAGGTCGCCCGGCTCGAGGTCGGTGACATCGATTGGCGTGGTGGTCGGATCATTCTGCGCGGCAAAGCGTCCCGGGAGGACGCCATGCCGATGCCGTTCGACGTCGGAGAAGCGGTCAGCACCTACCTGACGACCGCCCGGCCGGCGACCACGTTGCGGCCGGTGTTCGTGACCTGCAAGGCGCCGCTGCGCGGCATCCGCGCTGATCTGGTCAGCGACGTCACCCGCCGCGCCTGCGATCGCGCGGGTCTGCCCCGCGTCGGCGCCCACCGGCTGCGTCACTCGCTGGCCACCGAGATGCTGCGCCGCGGAGTCCCTCTTGTCGATATCAGCCAGGTCCTAAGGCATCGGGACCTGGCCACGACCGCGATCTACGCGAAGGTCGACCTGACTACGCTGCGCGACCTCGCCGCCGAATGGCCGGGAGCGCCACGATGAGCCGACTGTCCGAGGCCGCCGCCGACTACCTGGAGTTACGCAACCGGCTCGGCCATGATCTGGCCGAACACCATCGGCTGCTGCCGCGGTTCGTCGCCTACCTCGACGAGATCGCAGCACCGACAGTCACGATCGCGGCCGCGCTGGACTGGGCGTTTGCTCCCGGAGTCGATGCGGCGTCGTCGAATCCGGCACGTCGGATGACGATCGCTCGCCGGTTCGCCCAGCACATGGCCGGGCTGGATCCGCGCACCGAAATTCCACCGCCAGGGTTGATCTCGTTCCCACAACGCTGGCATCCGCCGTTCATCTTCACCCGCACCGACCTGGAGACACTGACCACTCAGGCGCGACAGCGAGTTCGCGGGCAACTTCCGGCGGCGACCCATTCCACGATGCTGGGCCTGCTCGGTGCGACCGGGCTGCGGGTCGGGGAAGCGATCCGATTGGACTGCACCGACATCGACTGGGCCGACGAGGCTTTGCTGGTCCGGGAGTCGAAGTTCGGTAAGTCCCGGCTGGTTCCGGTTCTGCCCTCGACCATTGCAGCCCTGCGCGACTACGCCGGCATTCGCGACGAGCACCACCCGAGGGCGACGACAGCGAGTTTCTTCGTCTCTCGTCGCGGCAACAGAATGGTCTATCCCTGCGTCCAGGAGACTTTTCGGAACTTGTGTCACGCCACCAAGATCGGCGCGGACGCAGACCGGCGTCCACGCATCCACGACCTGCGGCATTCGTTCGCGGTCAACACGCTGTTGCGCTGGCACCGGTCCGGGGAAGACGTCGAGGCGAAACTGCCGACGTTGTCGACCTATCTCGGTCACCGCGACCCGCGCTCGACCTACTGGTATCTGTCGGCGGCCCCCGAGCTGCTGAGTCTGGCCGCCCGGCGGCTCGAATACTCGATCCAGGCCAGGCCCTCATGACCACGATCTCGGCCACGCTGCAGAACTTCTTCACCGAACGGCTCGTCAAGCACCGTCACGTCAGTCCGCGCACGGTCGCCTCCTATCGGGACTCGCTGAAACTGTTGCTGGGCTTCGTTTCTCAACGAACCAAGAAGCCGCCGGCCGAGCTGGACTGGTCCGATCTGGACGTCGGCACCATTACCGCGTTCCTCGACTACCTCGAGCACGAGCGGAGCAACAGTCCCCGCACCCGCAACCTGCGCCTGACCGCGATCCGGTCGCTGTTCACCTACGCATCACTGCGCCACCCAGAACACGCCGAGCTAATCCAGCGGGTGCTGGCCATCCCGCCCAAACGGTTCGACAAACAGCTCGTCGCGTTCCTGAACCGCACCGAGATCGACGCCATGCTCGATGCACCGAACCGCGACCGCTGGGAAGGCCGCCGCGATCACGCCTTGCTGCTGGTCGCGGTCCAAACCGGGCTGCGGGTCTCGGAACTGATCGGCCTGAACTGCGGCGACATCACCCTCGGCGCCGGCGCGAATCTCCGCTGTCTCGGCAAGGGCCGCAAACACCGGGCCGTCCCGCTCACCACACCCACCCAGCGCGTCCTAGGCGTCTGGATCGCCGAACGAGGTGATCATGCCGATCAGCCGCTGTTCCCGACCCGCACCGGCCGCAGGCTCAGCGCCGATGCCGTCGAGCACTTGGTCCGCCGCCACGCCACCACCGCCGCCCGGTCCTGCCCCAGCATCCGCCCCGCCGAGCTACATCCCCACGTCCTGCGCCACAGCTGCGCGATGGCGCTGCTGCACGCGGGCGTCGACACCGCGGTCATCGCGCTATGGCTCGGCCACGCCGACATCCGATCCACTGGCATCTATCTCCACGCCGATATGACGATCAAACAACGCGCTCTCGACCAGACCACCCCGACTTCGACACCACCGGGCATCTATCGCCCGACCGACAGCCTCCTGGCCTTCCTGGAGAGCCTGTGATCAGGCCGACAACCGGCCCACTCGGCGGGCCGAACATGCTGCACTACTTCATATTCCAAGTCATGTGGCGATCGGCGCGGCATAGTCCCAGTCTCGGCATAGGTCGATCTATGCCGAGTTCGGTATAGATTGATGAGGTCGGCTACATCCCCTTCGACCAAGACGCGGCGAACCTGTTCTTCCAACTGGTCGCCTCCCGCTACGAGCAGGGCTCGATCATGGTCACCTCGAACCTGCCGTTCGGGCGCTGGGGCGAAACCTTCTCCGACGACGTCGTCGCCGCAGCCATGATCGACCGCCTCGTCCACCACGCCGAGGTCCTCACCCTCACCGGCGACTCCTACCGCACCCGCCAACGCCGCGCCCTGCTCGCCAAAGAGAACCGCGCCGCAACCGACTGAACACACCAAAACCGACCCCTACCAACTCGTCAAAATTGACCCCGGGGGTCAGAATCAAAAATTCGACTGAGGGTCAGCCTTCACGAGTTGTTGACAACCGACGGCCCGAGCACGAAACTGTGTCGCGCTCACTACGAGAGCTGGCGCCGTAGCGGGCGGATGGCGTTGCAGGAGTGGTTCGTCCACGTCGAACGGATCCGTCATCCCCATGTCCGTCTGGACGATCTGAGCGGGGCGCTGCGGCTGGAGGTCGGTTACGGGTTGCAACGTCGTCACGAGTTGGGACATCAGCACACCGCGCCGCGGGTGGTGACCAAAGCGCTCACCTGGATCCGCGCTGCCGGGGTGCGCAGTCTGCTGGATTGGGACGATGCGCGGTGGAAGGCGTTCTGCCGCCCGAAGCCCGCGAACTACGACACCTTGTCGCTGGCGTTCATCAAGGACACCCGATTCGAGTTGCGGGCGTTGCTGATCGAGGCGGATCCGTGGGCCGATCAATACCCTCGCCAACAATGGGACCTCAAACACCTCGGACTGAACACCGCCGACGTCCGGCGCCTGCGGTTCGGCGGCATCACTTTGGGCTGGCTCAACGAACTGGTTCGGCGCTGGTGCCGATGGCGACTGACTCGTGAGCTGAATCCCTCGACGGTCGCGATCAACCTGCGAGCCTGCCGACTGCTGTCGGAATACCTCGTCGACGCGGTCGGCGAGGGGGCGGCACCGGCGGAGTTGACCCGCGCTCGCCTCGAGGGGTGGCTGGCCTGGTTGCAGACCAAGGTCCCCGATCCGGTCACCCGGGGCGCGATGATCGCCTCGATCAGCGGGTTCCTCGCTGATGTCCACCGCCACGAGTGGCAGCTGGAGTTGCCGCGCAACGCGCTCATCCACGACGACATGCCCGAACGTTCCCATC
This sequence comes from Nocardia sp. NPDC051929, assembly GCF_044548645.1. NCBI lineage: Bacteria > Bacillati > Actinomycetota > Actinomycetes > Mycobacteriales > Nocardiaceae > Nocardia > Nocardia sp. NPDC051929. The sequence continues at coordinate 122,546 of NZ_JBIUCG010000028.1, forward strand.
CCAAGCCGCGCTTCATCGCCGAACACATCATGCGCCAGATCGAGTCCCCACGGTCTCTGGAGCAGTTCCCGTCGCCGGACGGCCGCCTGATCATCGAGATCCTCATCAACTGCGGACTGCGGCTCAAGGACGCGCGGACTCTGCCGTTCGAGTGCGTCGTGCGTGACGAGGACGCCAACCCCTACCTGGCCTGGCTCAACCGCAAGATGGCCGACCGGCCCGCGTTCTTCCCTCTCTCCGACGATCTGGCAGGCAAGATCGCTGCTCAGCAGCGGGCAGTGCTCGAACGGTTCCCGGACGGATCGCCGTGGTTGTTCCCCGCGATCCACAGCAACATCGACGGCAGCCGATACGCCAGTAGCACTCGACTACGCGACCAGCTGGATCGCTGGCTGCAACAATTGGCGCTCGTCGATGAACATCAGCGGCCGGTCCGGGTGACCTTCCATCAATTCCGACACACACTGGGCACCAGGCTGATCAACGCCGAGGTCCCCCAGCCGGTCGTCCAGGCGCTGCTGGATCACATGTCACCGGACATGACCGCGGTCTATGCCCGACTGCACAACGACACGCTGCGCGAGCACTGGCTCAAAGCCGTCAAAGTCGACGCCGACGGGCGCCCGGCGACGATCGCCGCCGATCATCCACTCGCCGAGGCGGCCTGGGCGAAGCTGAGCATAGTGCGCGCGAAAGTCACTCTGCCCAACGGCTATTGCGGCGCACCGGTCCAAACCGACTGCGAATACGCCAATCCGTGTCTGGACTGCCGGTTCTTTATCACCACCACCGACTTCCTCGATCAACACCGCCGCCAACGCCAGGACACCCACCGCATGATCAGCGACGCCGAGTCCGCGGGCCTGGCGAGGGTGGCGGAGAAGAACACCCGGACCCTGAACAAGCTCGACGCCATCATCGGCGCGCTCGAATCCGTCGAGACCGGCCAGATCCTGGCCGGAGGAAAGGTCCAAGACCTCGATGCCACCGGCTGACAACACCCGATACCTCCTGGAAGCGACCCAGCGCCGCCGCGAAGACGCCCGGCGCCGCGCCGAAGCCGCGATCACCTCGGCAGCCCGGCACAAAGACCGCGCGGCCACCGTCGCGGGCATCGCCAAGACCGCCGGTGTCTCACGATCGTGGCTCTACACCCAACCCGACCTCGTCGACGCGATAGACACCCTCCGCCAACGCGATACAGCCTCCAGTCACACGAACCGAGCGTCGGTGGAATCATTGCGGACGCGCCTGGAAGCAGCCGACAAACGCAACAAGCAACTACGCCAGCAGATCACCCAACTCACCGAACAACTCGAAGTCGCCTACGGCGAGATCCGCGCGCTACACAACGCGCACAGCCGCGCTGACCGTTGCCCTTCCAGCTGAGCGCGACGTCGTCGAGAGCGTCAGAACCCGGGTTCGTCGCCGTTGAAGCCTGCCCCCACACCAGCGAACCCGCCATCTCCGCGGGTAACGGCAGACCCCCACGGATCGTCGCTCCCAGCCGTGCTGGTGAATCCGCCGCCAGCAGCGGGCGCAGTGCCGCGACCGTTGCGATTGACCCGAGAAACTTTCGCCGTCGCATAGCGCAAGGACGGACCGATCTCGTCGATATCGAGTTCGACGACGGTGCGCTTCTCGCCCTCGCGGGTCTCATACGAACGCTGCTTCAATCGGCCACTCACTATGACACGTGAGCCCCTGGTCAGGCTCTCTGCTGCATTCTCCGCGGCCTCGCGCCAAACGTTGCAGCGCAAGAACAGGGCGTCGCCGTCTTTCCACTCGTTCGCATTCCGATCGAAAACCCGAGGTGTCGAGGCGACGGTGAAATTTGCTACTGCCGCTCCTGATGGCGTGAACCTCAACTCCGGGTCAGCGGTCAGGTTCCCGATGACAGTAATGACCGTTTCTCCAGCCATGACCAACTCCTTCTGCAAGACGCCAATGATTTGCTGACAGGGCTCTCTCCCGGATCGCCGAGATGTCGAACCCGCTCGACATAGACATGTCGACACCGAAAACGCGCTGCTACACAGCGATCCGGCCCATGGGATCTAAATAGTAACCGTTTCCGTGACGTTCTATGCCTCTGGGAGGTTTAATTTTCGGCGAGATTTCAGGATGGCGCCGTTTCCATATTAATTGGGTGTCAATGCGGACACAATTGCATGCCCTTGTGGAAGCCTTTCGGGCAGTGAGACGATGTGGTTAAATGTAACCTCCGGACAGGGATGGAGAAATGAATCGAGCCTCGGATGCCGGAAAGAAGAGCGGCAATAAGAAGAGTGATACAAAGAAGTCAAAGAAGGGGGAATGGCAACCTCTTATACGGAAGCCTGATACGATCCACCGCACGAAGGGCTTCATAAAAGATCTTGCAGACCGTATGCTGCATCGACGTCCAGAGAAGGAGCTCGGATAGGGAACGAATCCTATGGGCGAGAATGGCGTTGAGTGGGCGAAGTTCGTGCAGAGCGAGCTCGACCACGAGTATGCGCGTCGAAACGCTGCAGATGCACGCGCCGCCGCGACAGTGACTGGATCAACGGGGTTGGCGACAGTCGTTCTCGCAGTTATTGTCATATTGAAAGGTAAGGACTACGCCCCTTCTGGGGTGGCCGCAGTTGCGCTTATATTTGCACTGTTGTCACTTCTGTCCGCGGCTCTGTTGGGTGTGTGTGCTGGATGGTCTAGGCGAATTCGGGTTACCGAGATTGAGATGTTGAGGAAACTCTCAAAGAAAAAAAATTGGGAACGCAATGAGGAGTACAATCGAAGAGATATCGTCAGCTGGAATGCCGACACCATTGACTCCTTGCGATCTGGCACGTGCAAAAAGTATCGCCTTCTATTTTTTTCCGCCGTGGCGCAACTGTGTGCGGTAGTTGCTCTCGCAATTTTTTCCATCGTAGCCATGAGGTGAAAGTCGCGACGATCTGATGCTTTGCGAAACGTCGGTTTCCTGATGGCAGTGGCGATCGTCTATCCAGCTATGACCAACTCCTTCTACTAGTTGCCGATGATTTGCCGACAGCGACTCGACTCTAGGCAGTGGTGCATCTAACCCTCTCGACATGGACATGTCCACGCCGGAAACACACTGATAAACCGTGATTATGCGCGGTGAGATCTAGATAATCAGCGACTCCGCGGCGTTCTCGGCGGCCTCTCGCCAGAGGCTGCACCGCAGGAACAGCGCTTCACTGTCCTTCCACTGGTTGGAGTTGCGGTCGAAATATCGCGGGGTGGACGCGACGGTGAAATTCGCGACCGCGACACCCGCGGGCGTAAATCTCAGCTCGACGTCCGCCGTCAGATTCCCTATCACGGTGATGACGGTGTCTCCGGCCATAACAGTTCTCCTCGCAAGTCGATGATCAACAGGGACAGATGAATTCGCGTGGACCGAGGACCACGCGTGAACCAGCCCCGGCCCGCGCGGGTCAGCGCGCGGGTGGGCCACCGAGCTGGTGATGGCCGGTGTCGATACGCGGGTCGTCGCCGAGCGGGTGGCGGGGCTCGGGTTCGGCGGTCTCGTCGAGCGCGGCGAGGACGTCGGTGACCGAGTGCACGGGGCGGGCGTGGCCGTCGCCGATCAGTTGGTGACAGCCCCGCGAGGTGGCGGCGGAGCCGGGCACGGCCAGCACCGGGCGGTGCAGCCGCCGCGCCCACCGCGCGGTGGACAGGGTGCCCGAGCGCAGTCCGGCCGCGGGGATCACCAGTTGCCGGGACATCGCCACGACCAGGCGATTACGGGCCAGCAACCGCGAACGGTCGATCCCCTCACCGGGCGGGTATTCCGAGACGATCGCGCCGGTCTCGGCGACTGCGTCGAACCCCTCGGCGTGCGCGGTGGGATAGACGCGGTCGATCCCGGCCGCGGACACGATCGTGGTCGGCACGCCGTGGTCGAGCGCGGCCTGATGGGCCAGGACATCCACGCCATAGGCGCCACCACTGACCATGTGCACACCCCGCACTGCCAACGCGCCCGCGATCTCGCCGGTGATGCGGGCACCGCGCGGCGAGACCGCTCGCGTGCCGATGACACCAACGCGGGTCAGGACCGAGACCGCCTCGATGGTGCCGCGCACCCAGACCGCCACCGGCGCGTCCAGGTGCCGTCCGCCGGGAGAATCCAAGTCGTTGAATCCCAGTCCGGTCCAGGCGGGGTCGTCGCGGGTGAGCAACCACGCACCGACTCGCTCGGCCCGGTCGAGATCGCGAGCGGCGAGCTCGGCCACCGACCCCCGCGAACCGGGTCCGGCCGCAAGCGAGCCGATCTCCTCGGCGGCATCCTCGACGTCCGTTCCTGCCGATCGGGTGGCCGCGTGCGCGCGGGCGGCGTTGGTGGGGTCGAGTGCGGCGCGGGCCAGGATCGCCCACGCTCGCAGCCGCGTTCGGAGACCGTGGCGATTGTATGCATGACGTCCTCCTCGAAAGTGGTGGACTGAGCGGCGTGCCGAGGACAGGCCCGCTCACCGGATTCGGCTGTGGCGGGGCCTCATTCGGGTGGAATGGTGATGCCGGTGAGGGCGTGCAAGGCATGGCGCCAGTCGCTGAACCGGGCATGCAGGTGCTCGTCGGGGATCCGGTGCCCGCAGTCACCTCCGGCGTAGGCCCATCCGGCGGGATCGTGGGTGACCGCAGCCAGTACCAACTCGCCGCCCCAGAGCCGGACCTCGGTCGCATCGGTGTCGGCGGCAGGGTGGGCGGTGAGATCGTCGTCGCCGCGACAGAACTGGAGACGCAGGCCCGCACCGGCTGCGGCGACGGCGTCTACCGGCGATCGCGAGGCCGGGTCAACGGTCAACGGATTCGGGGTCCGATCGGGCATGCGGGTACTCCAGACTCGGGGTGGTCGAGGGGCAGCGGTGAAGGAGACGAACCGCCACGGGTGGGCGGACACTGGCCGGACTCGCCCGCTGCGTGGTATTCCGCGATGTCTAGATCTCAGGAGGGTCCGGTGTCACGGAGTTCGACGTAGGCGGCGTCCGGCTCCACGGTGATGACGAGCCAGGCGGCGGTGTCGGTGTCGGTGCCGCGCAGGAGGTCGATCAACGGCGTTGCGTCCTGGGCGAGGGGCGCGGTCAGCGGCAGGTATTCGACGAAGTCGTCGCCCAGCGGCGGGCCGTGATGCCAGTGGGTGCCGGGGCCGTGGCCGTGGGCGTAGACGACATGCATCTTGCTGTCCGGGTGATCGGTATCGGTGGGTGGTTGGTGGGGCAGGCCGTTGCTGACCAGGTAGATCCCGTCGTCTTTGACCCAGATCAGCGACGGCGACCCGACGGCGGATTCGTCGAAGGGCGGATGGGAGTGGCCGGCGGCGGCCATGGCGTGCTCGGCGAGGTCGAGTACGTCGGCGCGGCGGAACCACAAGTGGGCCGAGGTCATCGTGGTGAGGTGTCCTTCCCGGTGGAGCTGGTGGCCGGTGGTGCGGCGAATTGCTGGACCAGGTGCCGCCAGACGCGCGCGGCTGCGGGTGGCGGGGGGTGAGCGGGGTGAATAGTCGCGGGTCCAGTCCGCGGTAGTAGTCGCTGCCCTCGATTTCGTGGCGGTGGGCCAGTTCGACCCGAACCCGGCCGGTGTCGGTCCCGCGGGCGGCGCGGTAGAGCAGCTGGTGGGCGGTGGTCTCGCCGGTGACATCGGCGATCGCCGATGTCAACACCGTCTCCCAGCTCGTCGTGACCCAGGTCGCGACCGCGTCGACGGCCGGGGTGCGGTCGTGGTGGAGCAGACGGTGCCCCTCGGGCAGGTGCTCGCGCAGATACGTCAACGCGAAGGCGTCGATATCGGTGGCGGCGGGCACGGTGACCGCGACCGCCCGCGGTCCGGTGAGCCGATAGCGGGAGGGGAGTCGATCCTCGGGATCGACCCCGTCGAGCCAGTGCGTGCGGCCGCGGCCGAGCACGTATTCACCGCCGGGCGGGTCGTCGAAGGCGTCGATCAGTTCCGCGCGGCAGGCCGGGCTGCTCGCCTCGGCCAGGGTGGCGTCACGGAATTCGCGCCAGTCGTCCCATTCCCAGCCGTGACCGGCGTCGATCACCACCGACCGGCCCTCCACCGCGACGCCGTCGACATACACCGACACCCAGGTCTGCGAGGACGGGTCACGGAATCCCCACGACCTCCACGCTCGGATCCGGCACCGGTGGTCTCCTTCCAGGGCTGGCGGCGGTCATCGCCGCAGGTAACGGGGACGGCTGCGGGAGTAACGCAGGCCGTTGGCGATGGTGCGTTCGGCTTCGCCGGTGGTGAACCCTTCGACCCCGACGTGCACGGCGGCGGCGTCGGTGAGCACGGCGTGGGCGTGGTGTTCGCTGATCTCGTCGGCGGCCACCAGCCGTCCCAACACGAGCGCGGAGCGGAACAGGGTGTGGTTGCGCAGATGGACTCGCGCGGTGGCGACGCGGTGGGCTTCCCCGGCGAGGATGGCCGCGAGGTAGGCATCGGGATGGGTCGCGGCAGCAGGCAATCGCGACGCGGGTGCGGGTGGTGGCGGGGTGAGCACGACGGCGAGCTCGGCAGGTAGCTCGGTGACGGGATGATCGGCGGCGACAATGTAGTCACCGTGACGCGTCCGGGAGCCGGGCGCGATGACGTAGCCGCCGTGCCCACGGGTGTCGATCCCGTCCCCGAGACGGCCGACGCTGCACGGCAACCGCGGCGTCTCGGGAGCCTGGTAGTAGAGGTGCCAGCCGTGCGGGGTCGCCACCGTCCACGTCACCGGCACCGGCGCGGTCAAGCGGGTGGCGAGCCGGGTGAGAGCGTCAGCGAATCCGGTAGCGGGCGGGGTCATGTGGCGGGGGTCGAGGTCGATCACGCACAACCGGGCCGGGCCGGTCGCGATCGCGACGTTTCGGGCCGGATCCTCGTTCCACCACCGGTGGATGCGGGCCGGGTCGGTGGAGGCGTGCTCGGGCCAGCGTTTGAACACCGGCGGCTTCTTCGCGCCGGGCCGGATCGGGAACACCGGCCACCCGCGCGCCGCGATGTCGAGAGCCACCACCCGCAGATCCAGGCCCACCGCGTGCGGGTCCAGCGCCCGCGCCGTGGTGGTGCTCACCAGCGTGGCCCGACGTGGCGGGCGGTGCGGGCGATCCACACCGCGGTCGTGTGGAGGACCCGCATGCGCTCGCGCACCGCCTCAAGGGTGTCGAGGTGGTCGGGATCGGTGGGCAGGGGCGGGTAGTCGAGGTGGTCGGCGCGCAGGAGCAGATGCCAAGACAAGCTCATCTGATCGAAGACGCGCACGCTGTGACGGAAGCGGCCGTCGCCGTCGACGGTGACGGTGATGTCGGCGGGTTGGTGGTCGACCAGGCACAGGCTGCGAGCGCGATATCCGGTGTCGGTACGGGCCAGGGTATCGATGGTGGGTTCATCAGGGGTGCGCACAACTGACTCCTCGAAGCTTTGCCGCGAAGACGGCAAGCGGCCCTGGTGCGCCCGAAAGGGGGGTTCGGGCGCACCGGGAGCCGCGGGGCGTGGCGGTCAGGCCGCTGCGGGGAGGTCCTGCTCGTCGGCGTCGGCGGAGGCCGCGTCCGGGTCGGCGGGTTGACCGGTGGCGGTGGGGTTGTCGATGTCGATGTCGATGGCTTTGATCTCGCCGAGGGCGGCGAGTTCAACGGGGACGAGGGGGTAGCCGAGTTCGCGCAGGAAGCTCAGGTAGCGCCGGACCGCGGAGTCGGCGTAGCGCCACAGGTCCTTGTCGGCGCGGTGCTCGTAGCCCCCCAGCACCAACGCCAGCGCGACGACCTGGGCACGGGCGGGTTTGATGGTCTCAAGGGTGTCGAGCATGGCGTGGCGGGACCGGTAGCCCTCGATGCCCAGCAGCTTCAGCGCGGAGTCGAAGGCGTGATACTCGCTGATCAGCCCCGGGTCGGCCAGCATCGACCGGGTCAGGAACACCGCGGCCTGCGCGGGCGGAGTACGACGGGCCAGCAGCCGGGTCACGAACTCGATACGGGTCGCTTTGGCGGCCAACCCGAGCTTGTTGAGTTCACGCACCCGCCGCCGCGCGGCCCGTTCGATCTCCGCCGCCTGCGCCGCGGCCTCTGCGTCGGCTTCGGCGGCGGCCTGACGCTCGGCCGCGACCTGCTCGGCGTCGACCTGACCGAAACGGCTACCGCGCTCGCCGGAGTCCTCGCCCTCACCGGCATCACCGGTATCGGGGTCGTCCTCGGTGTCGGGTTCGGTGTCGACGCGTTCACGCAACCCGGTCGTTTCGAGGAGCTCGCGGGGCAGGAAGTACTCGGGCAGCAGCTGGTCGCGCTGTTCGACCTCGCGGGCGTGGCGCAGCCCCTCGGCGGGTGCGGCGTCGGGCTGGTCGCGGGTGTCCCAGTCCACGGTGTCGGGATCGACGAGATGGCCGGTGCCGACCTCGACCCATACCTGTTCCTGGTCGACGTCGATCCACACCAGCCACGCCCTGGGGTTCGCGGCGATGTCGGCAAACTCGATGGCGTTGCCGTCGGCGTCGACGAGCTCGGCCGCGCACAGCAACTCGGTGTCGGTGTGATCGAGGTCGGGGTAGTCGGTGAGGATCCCGAGCCCGGCCTGGGCGTAGGGCAGCGCGTTGGCGAGGTAGGCGCGTTGTTCGGTGCGGTCGGCGGCGATCCGGTTGGCCTCGAAGTCGAACAGACCGCTGCGGACGTTGAGCAGTCGGCGGACCGCGTCGTAGTCGCCGACGTTCTCGTATTCGGCGATGACCGCAGCGTGGGCCAGGTCGTACTGGTCGTCGTCGATCAGATTGCGTGCGGTGGGCGAGGTGCCGACCTTGCCGACGAGTTTGACCTCGTCGCGTTTGGTCTGCAACGCCTTGGCCACGCGGGTGACCGAGGCGCCGAGGTCGAGCATCTGCGCGATGCCGGCGGCGCGGTCGCTGTTGGTGAGCGGGATTCGGCGGTCGTTGAGGGTGATCTGTTCGGTGATGCGCTCGATCTCGGCCTCGCTGGTGTCCACGCTGGGGTCGAAATCGCGGATGTAGACCGGGACCTCGGGCAGCTCGCAGGCCAGCGCGGTCAGGGTACGGACCTGCCCGTCACGCACCACCAGGCGCCCGTCGGGCATCCGGATCACCAAGATCGGGTCCCGCACTCCGTGTTCGCGGATGGAGTCGGTGACGTCCGGGTGGTCCTCGAGCCGGAAGGTCTTGCGCACGTTCTCATCGATCTCGAGCACGGCGGGATCCACGGTCGGGCCCGTGCACAACCCGTCGAGGGAACCGGGTTCCCCGGCGCTGTCGGCGTCGGTCTCGCCGGTGTCCGAGCCGCCGGTATCGGTGTTGGCGGGATCGGAACCGGGTACCGGGTGGATGGCGAGGGCCTGCTCGTCGATGTCGGGGCCGGGGTCGGTGGTGGGCGTGTCGGTGTCGGTGGGCATCGAGATGGGCTCCTATCGTGAAAGAGGCAGGGACCGGCCAGCTTTGGACTGGCCGGTCCCTGCCTCTTGGGAGGGGACTTCGATGGATGGAGTTGGTGGTGGCGGCTACCCGCGGTCGGGTTCTGCGGGGTGCGGGGGTGCGCCGTCGATGACGATGTCGAGGTCGTCGCGGGCAATCGCGATCTCCGCGTCGATGCCGCCGTGTTTGTGGAGTACTTCCCGGTAGCAGGCTCGGCACACGACCCCGGAGATCGAATCGCTGCTGCCTTTACCGCTGGCGTGACAGCAGGGGGTCAGCACCGTCGTGTGGTCGGTGCCGAACCTGATGACGATGCAGCCTTCGGCGTCAAGGCCCAGGATGTCCTCGACGGCGTCGAAGCTCGCGGGCAGGACCAGTTTTCGCTTCTTTTTCGTCACGGGCGCAGATGTTCCTTCCGGAAGTGACAGGGCAGGGCACGGGGGCACCGGTGGTGGCGCTCGCTTGGGGTCGTGGGTTACTTCTTGGTGCGGGGGGCGACGTTGATAGGGCGCAGGTGCCGGGCACTGTGCGGGGCTTCGGGGTCGGTGTAGCCCCAGTGCTTGGCTTTCCAGTCCGGGAACTGCTCGCGCCATCGGGCCACGGTCTCGTCGGCGAGCGCGGTGACCGCGCCGGCGGCACCGAAGTGCTCGGCGGTGTCGAACTCGGCGCGGGTCAGAACGGTGGTCTCGGCCATGAGGCACAACTCCTTCGACAGGGGCGGGGACAGGGAGGGGAGGGATCGAGTGACCGCGGATGCGTCCGGCGGGTTCAGACGAGGGTCATCGCGGTGAGGGCCAGGTCGTCGAGGTCGTCGGCGCGGTCGGGGTCGGGGATGGTCTGGGAGTAGCTGGTGACCGCGTTGGCGATCCCGGCCGCGGTCAGCTGTCCCCCGGCGATGAAGTGCGACAGGATCCCCGAGCGTTCGTCCTCGGTGAATCCGAGCTTCTTGCTCATGACCTCGAGGGTGCGTTCGGGCTGGGTAACCGGTGTCCCGGCGTGGCGCTCGAGTTCACCGATGCGGGCGGTGAGGAACTCCGGCGACATCCATTCCGAGACCTTGTCGCGGGTTTCGGCGGTGATGACCGCGAGACGTTTGCGCTGGGTGTCCTGCGACCAGCTGCGGGTGCCACCGATCTCGAGGCGGTCCCCGACGTGGCGTTTGGTGAACGCGAACAACGGCAACGTCAAGCCGTTGCCGCAGATTTCCACCACCAGTTCCGGTTTCAACGTGACCGCGTGGTGGCCGATCTCGGAATTGGAGAACCGCAACCCCGCGAACACCACCGGCTCGCTACCGGGCCGGTAGCCGCGGCCTTCCCGTGCGGCCAGGCGGCGACCGGTCTCGATCTGCCCGGCCACGCGCCGGCGCTCGGCCTCGAGCTCGGGATTGGCGAACGGAGTCCGATAGTTCTCCAAGAACGTCGGGGCGAGCGCGCGGATCTTCGGCGAGTACACCTTGCAGTGCATCGAGGACTCCGACAGGTCACACGAGCGCACCGTGACATCGGTATCGGCCAGGCGGATGCCGTCGAGGACGGCGGTCAGCACATCGAGGTTGTCGATGATCCCGTACCGGTCCGAGAGCACCGCCCGCAACACCCCCGGCTCATCCGGCTTGCCGGAGGTGAACAACCGCAGCAGGAACGAGCGCTCGTCCGGCCCGCCGGGCAGGCGCGGGTCCTGTGGTCCGTGGAGCAGGCCGTTGATGTTGGCGTCGTAGAGATCGGTGCGCTGGATCTCGCGCAGCGACTTGAGGTATCCGGCGGGGATCTTCAACTTCGACCCCAGGTGTGAGTCGGCCGCGCCGGTCGGGCGGTACAGGCCGTCGACGGGGGTGACACCGCGGTCATCGAGTACCGGCTCGACCCCGGCCAGCTCGATCAATCCGTCGCAGGCGCGCAGAGCCGACGCGGGGGCCAGGACGTCGAGTTTGGCGGCCTGCTGATCGTTGAGCAGGGCGACGAGGTCGCCCAGCTCGGCGTGACGCACAGTCGAAGCGATCGACATTTCAGTGATTCCCTTCTCGGACAGATGGATACGACACGCGACACCCACCGGGATGACGGGTGTCGCGTGTGCAGGGTTGGGAGCGTGGGGACCGGTCGGCGCGGGGCCGTTGGGCGTGCTCAGGCGTGCTGGGAGCCCGAAGGGCTCAGGAGGCAGGGTCGAGCCTGTCGTCGTCGGCTGCGGCGTAGGCGAGGTTGTCGATGTGCTGGATGAGTTGTTCGACGGCGTCGAGTTGGTCGCTGGTGAGCGCGGGGATCGCCACGATCGCGGTGGTGCTGAAGCAACCCCCGTCGGGTCCGGCGCAGTCCAGGCGTCCGGCTTCGGCTTCGGCTGCGGTGTCGAAGGAGTGGAGGTAGTACTCGTTGCTCGCGCCGCCCTGTTGGATATAGGCGAAGGACTTCTCCGCCGCCGCGGCGCCGTCGAGCCACGCCGACAGGCGCCGGATCGGGTGGAGAATGTGATGGGCTCGGGCCTGCGGGTCGCATTCGGCGTAGTCGCGTTCTTCGCCGATCTGTGCGTAGGCCAGTACGGCACGCAGGTCGGACAACACCGCAGGGGTGAGAGCCAGGTCGGTGTCGGTCACTGTCGAATCTCCTCGGGGCTGCGATGCGGTGGGCAGCGGTCGCGCGGTGGTCAGCTCTGCTGGCGCAGGGTCTGCACGAGCGCCCAGGAGGCGTCGGCCTCGGCGCGCGCGGCGGCCAGACGCTGATAGCCGCGCTGCTGGAGAACATCAATGGCTGCCAGCGCGGTGGCGGCGTCCTGGCGGCGCTGGTCGGCGCAGTGGTGGCGGTGCCGTGCCGCGCGGTCGTCGGTGAGGAACTCGGCGGTGATCTCGATGACCGTGTCGGCCACGAGTTCACGCAGGTCGGGGTCGGCGGTGGTGAGTGGGTGGCCGAGATCGAGGTGCAGGCGGCCGGGCTCACCCAGGCACACCGCCGCCGCGGCGCCGCGTCCGGGCTCGCCGGGAACGAACCGTGCCAGCACCCGCGGGTTGCCCAGCGCTTCACCGTGGGAGCGCAGACCGAAGAACCGCACGATCACCATCGACCGGCGTTCGGGTATCCCGTCGACCAGCACCGGATGTTCGCCCATGTCGGTGAACACCTGCCCGGTCAGGGGTGCCTCATCGGTGGCGAACAGGGTGTAGGAGGCCCCGTAGTCGGTGGTGTTGGTGTTGGTGCTGAGGCTGAAACCTGGTGTGGGCATGATGAATCCAGACTCCTGTCCGAACGGCGAGTAAGAATGGGCGGGCGTGGTCAGCTGGCACGGGCGGGGCGATCCCACGGCGCGGCCAGCGCAACGGCACCGCCGGCGCGGGCGCGGCGGCGACGCGCGAGGGCGGTGCCGGAGAACTCGGTGAGCACGATCTCGGTGCGGACCGGACGCTGATGCCAGTACGGGTCGTGGAAGGCGGTGTCGACACTGCACCCCGGCTCCAAAGCGATGCCGGTGCTGGAGGAAAAACGCTTGTATTCGGCGTCACCCTGCCCGTCGAGCATCCCCTGGCCTCCGCTGTAGTGGAAAGGCGCCGACGTTTGCGGCACCAGAAAAACGCCGTGGCGGGCCAGGTGCGAGGCCAAGGCGATCACGTGGTACTCGAAGCGCGGTCCGCGGTAGCCGGGAGCGTTGCCGCTACGGGTATGGTTGCCGAAGGGCGGGTTGGCGATCGCGGTGTCGAACAACCGCCACCGCTGCCGCCCGATGCCGAACACGTCGGCGCACACCCATGTGGCTTCCGGGACCAGCTTCATTCCGACCGCCACGAACTCGGGATTGGCTTCGACGCACACCAATTCCCGCGCGGGCAGCCCGTTGGACTGCTCGCGCAGGTTGCGGCAGGCGAAGGCGAGCGCACCGATCCCGGCGCACAGGTCGATCACCCGGTTGCCGACCACATCCAGGGACATGCAGTCGGCCAGATCTTGCGGGGTGAAGAACGCGCCCCCGAGCGGATGGCCATGGCTTGCCGATTCCTGGAAGTGGGTGAGAACGAAGCGTTTCTCCTCCTCGTCCAGGTCCCGGCGCAGACCGGCCAACCCGAGGGCTTCGCGATGCGCGGTGGCCTCGGCACGAGTGAGTCTGCCCATGACAGCATCAACCTCCGAACACAGGAAAGACGCCGCACCCCAGGCAGGGGTTCGGCGAAAGGGATGGATGTAGAAACGGATCCGCCCCCGGGCCGCGCCGGGGCGCTGGTGCGGCCGTGGCGTTCCGGGATGGCGTCGGCGGGTTTCAGGATCGTGGGGTGTGTGGCGCGGATTGCTCTGGTGCGCGCAGGATCTCGAATTCACGCAGTGCCCACCCTGGGGCGGCGCGCATCAGGGGACTATCGGTCACGGTCCCGGAGTCGGTGATCTCGGCGCGCCGCCAGAGGGTCGGGGAGCACACGACGACCTGCCGTACGGCACCGATGCCGTGGCCGTAGGTATAGGTGCGGTCCAACCGGATGACCGCGCCGACCGCGTCGCGGGCGCGGCGTCTGGCGTCAGCGAGGGCGCGGTGGTGGCGGATCGCTTCGGCGCGCCACCGGCAGGCGTCGGGGTGCTCAGTGGGTGTGAGCGCATCCAGGACCCGGCGGGTGACGCCCTGGTGATCGACGGGTCCCTCGGTCTCGTGCAGGTGCTTGACGACGACCTCGGACACACCGCCGCGGTGGTGGCGCAGGTAGAGCAGCACGTGCGCCGACACTGTCACCGGTGTAGTGGTGGCGTCGGCGATCGCGGCGTAGAGGGCATAGGACCAGCCGCCGTGGCGGCCGGTGCCGAGTGCGGTGCGGCAGTGGGCCACGATGCGGTGTCCATCTCGCAGGTGTTCGCGCAGGTTGTCCAGGACGAAGCGGTGGGTGTCGGCCGACGCCGGCACCTGGAACCCGATCGAACCCATGCTGGTCTCCTCGACAGCGGGCGCCACACGGGCGCGGGATTGGTCAGCTGTTGTCTGTGATGAACTCGATGTGTGGCCCGTTCTGATCGGCGTGGCCGCAGCTGGTGACCGGGGGATCGTCGCTGCCGGAACCGTTGAGGGCTGCCCGCATTCCGCGGACCCGGCCAGGACCGAGGTTGTGGGCGATGCGCATCCCGGGCGACTCCAGTGAGGCCGGGGTGGGTGCGGACCGGTCACTGGGCAGCGACTCGAGCCAGCTCAGGACTCCCCGCAGATCGGTGGGAGTGACGACGGTGATGCCCTCGATCCGGTCGAGGTGGGTGGTGTCCTCGGGTCTGGCGATGACGACGTAGCGGAATTCTGCGCGCGTCGCCGCCGCGAGGACGGTGGTGAGCGCCTGCGGTGATGGGACTACTAGAAATTGGCTCTGTCCCACTTTCGATGATGGGCGGGTGTCGATTGTGTTGGGGTGCTGGGTATTCCGGTAGAACTGCGGAATGTGGTTGCTGATGGTGCA